>JAGGYZ010000109.1 GCA_021162285.1 Candidatus Fermentibacteraceae bacterium | reverse complement strand
GTGTAACCGAAACCCATATTGAGAAATTCCCATGGAAGCTTTGTATTTTGATCTTTTTCTTCAAACACACTGTTCATATCAAGATCGGCGCGGTCGAAGGCAGTGTTCCAGCCAACACCCTCCAGCTTGATCTCCAGAGCTTTTCCCACTGACTGGTTACCACGGATAAGAAGGGCCTGTATAAGAGTAGCACGGGGATCAAAACCGGTTATCTCCTGAACCTTTGTCTTTTTAAAACTCTCCTTCAGCTGAGCAAGATGCTCTCGTACATCGCGAAGATTAGCCATGGCCGCCCACTGGAATGCAGTCCACGGCCTTGGAATAAACTGATCGATCCTTACTGACACGGGTAGCTTTGTCAGACTGATAATTGTTTCTACAAATTCAATTATGGCAACCCTGTCGGTGTCATTCTCAAAAGGAACTCCAAGCTGGATGCAGATCTGTATTTTCTTAACCGATGGAGAGGCGTCTTTTACCTTCTGGAAGTAGTAATCGTTGGTTCTAAACTTGCCAATAACCTTCCGAAGGCTTTCGCTGCCTGTTTCCGGTACAAGAACAAGCGTATCTGCATCAAGAATGTTATGTAATTCTTCGGCAAGCTCAGGGGATTCCTTCATGTGTGAACTTACCCTGGCTTTGAGATTGTTCTTTTCCGCTATTGCCATCAGCTGGTCAAGCTCGTCGTGGCTGTCCGGTGTGCAGGCAGCGTAAACCAGGGAAGTGCCCTCTGGTATTTTCCCCATCTTCACTTCCAGGTCTTCAGCACGCTGCTCTCTGTATGGAAGCAGAAGGTAGCCGGCCATGCAAAAGCGGCAATTGTAGGGGCAGCCTCTTGCAATTTCAAGGATGTATGTATCCGGAAGTGTGGACTGGGCTGAAACGGTGTTTGTTAGAGCACCTATGCTTTCAGAACTGGCCCACTGACGCATTATCGAGTAATGCGGACTGGCACCGTGCACTGCAGGCACATACAGCCCTGGAAGTATTGCAAGCCCCGCCAGAATTTCCGACTTAGGCCGTCTTCTTGAACCGAGACTCTTGATTATATCAAGCACGGGACCCAGAGTAGGTTCTGTTTCTCCGATAATAAATGCATCAAAAAACATGCTCATGGGAATGGGATTTGCTGTAACACTTAAACCGGTGGCCAGAAGAATGGGCCACTTGTGCTCGCGCTGGTTGTTCCTGAAGGTAATGTCGGAAAGTTCCATCATCTGCAGAGCCGGGAACCAGTCTGTTTCAGAGGGCATGAGAAATACAAGGAGATCAGAGTCTTTTATAGATTTTCCGGTATCAAGTGCTTCAACAGGTCTGTGCTGCCTCTTTCTCCAGTTGTACTCGTCTTTTTCCGGTAAAAAAGCTCTGGCACACACAGTGTCGGGCCATGTGGAAAGCTGCTTGTACAACCGGTGGAAAGCCAGGTGCCCCATTGCCTGGGTGTACTCCCGGGGAAACGCCACCAGAGTCTCAAACACACCTACAGAATTGGGCGAGGAGAGCCTTCTTTCAGCCTCCAGAAGCTGGCACCTTCGCTCGTCATATTTAGCTCCAGCCGATTTTCGACTCATAGAATCCCTGCTCCCCCTTGAAATATTGAGCAGGAATATACCAAACAAATGAAACGCAAACAAATATATCCATTTTACATGCAGTTATGTCTAGTCAATATCTCTCTGCAGAAATGAGGGTATTTCCACCTCACTGGTGCTCATGTTACCGGGACTAGCCGTGGTATACGACCTCTGCAGGTTCTCTGTGCCCCTTCTTTCAGCACTGAACGGAAATGATGTGTGCTTTCTCTGCATAGGCAGCTCTTCAGGCTGGGTATCATCAGACTGCCCGAAGCCGGTTGCAATCACTGTGACTTTAACCTCCTCACCCATACTTTCATCCACACTTCTTCCTATGCGTATCTCCACCATGTCTCCAACCACATCTGAAATGATTTTCTGAGCTTTGCTGAATTCACTGAACTTCAGCTGCTGAGAAGAATGTATGTTTACAAGAACCTCACGGGCACCCTCAATTGAAATATTGTCAAGCAGCTGATTGGATATTGCCTGACGGGCTGCTTCCTCTGCCCTGTCCGGACCGGTGGCCACACCGGTACCCATCATTGCACCGCCTCCACTGGCAATTACCCTTCTGATATCTTCAAAGTCAAGGTTGATCTCCCCGGGACAGGAAATTATACTGCTGATTCCTTCAACTGCGTTGGAGAGAACCCCGTTTGCAACGCCCATGGCCTCGTCAAAGGTAGCATTCTCGTCCACCACACTCATAAGCCTGTCATTGGGTATTACAATCAGTGTATCCAGCACGGTCTTCAGCCTCTGTATACCGTCTTCTGCCCGTTTGGCTCTTATAGCACCTTCATAGCCGAATGGAAGTGTGACAACACCCACTGTAATTATTCCGTTGTCCTTTGCTATCCTGGCAATTATCGGTGATGCTCCCGTACCGGTTCCCCCGCCCATACCTGCGGTGATAAATAGAATATCTGCACCTCTCATCAGATCTTCTATGTCGTTAACGCTTTCCTCGGCAGCCTGTTCTCCAAGTTCCTGGTTGCCACCTGTTCCTCTGTTTCTTGTTACCCTTCCACCGATAAGCAGCTGCTCAGTTGCAAGGCAGCCTTTGAAGTCCTGCTGATCGGTATTAACCGCCACATACTCTACACCGGAAATTCCATCGCGTATCATTCTGGTTATGGCATTGCAGCCACAACCTCCAACTCCCACCACTAGAATCCGGATATTCCCGGTGAGATCTTCTCCCACCTCTCTGATATCGAATACAGCTGCCATTTTGTCTCCTTACTTCAGTTTATTGAAAAAATTACTTACTTTTTTTGCTAAATCCCTGTATCCGACAGGTTCCTTGTTTTCCAGCCCTGCAAGCCTGAGCTCAAGCCCGTGCTTTACCAGACCGATTGCAGTGGCCATTTCAGGCTCATTTGCTACTTTGCTTACAGATTTAACTTCCCGCGGAATTCCAGGCTCTACCTGATGTCCGGTAATAGCAGATGCTGCCTCAATGATGCCGTTCATCCGGGCTGCACCACCTGTTATCACCATACCTCCTGTGAGATTTGATTGACCGACTCCAGAGGCAGAGATCTCTTCTGCTGCAAAGTTGAAAACTTCCTCGATCCTCTGTGCAGCAAGCTGGGTAAGAAGCGGAAGCGCCACTGAAACGGAACCTCTTCCTCCAACTTTTCTCACGGACAGGGTGCTCTTCTCGGCAAACTGGTTGATTGCTGCCACTTTTTCGATCTTGAGTTTTTCCGCATCGTTCCAGGATATACCAAGGCTCTGTATATCTGTTGTGATTCTGTCTCCACCCATGGAAAACGAGGAAAGATGTACAGGCGATCCTCCACGGTACACAACCAGGTCAGTGTTCGCCGAACCGATATCAACAACCACTGTTCCAACCTGTTTCTCATCACGGTTAAGTACCGCCGATGCGCTGGCTACAGCAGACGGAATAACCGCCTCAACTGCGATGTCTGCATTCTGCACAACCGTTCTGAGGTTCTCTGCAGCGATCTTGTCTGCATAGATTGTGTAGACCCTGGCCTCCACTGAAACGGATTTCAGGCCAACTGGTGGGTCGGGAAGCTGGGAGAATCCGCCAAAGGAATAGTCACGAACTGTTCTTTCAAGAACTTCGCATCCAGAGGGAAGGGTGATGTTCCCGGCGTTCTCTTCCACTTTCTTGATGTGCTCATCTGTTATCTCTTCCGGGTATTCTGATCTGCCATCCCCTATCTGCATTGCAGACGAGGAAAGAATACCCCTGACATGAAGCCCTGTGATGTTGACGAATGCCGAATCAACCTCAAGACCACACATTTCTTCTGCTTCCTCCACCGCCTTCTGAATTGCCTCTGTAGCAATGGCAGCGTTTACCAGAACACCCTGACGAATGTGCCCGGTGCACGGGGAAATCCCCACCCCTGCGATCTCCAGCTCAGAGTTTTCGTGCTGGATGGCTATTACGCATCTGACACCGGAGCAGCCTATGTCTATTCCTGCAATTGTGTTGTTTTCCATCATGTTTCCTCCGTAGACCTCATCACAGCCTGATGGCTGAATCTGAGATCCACCTCATTTATCTGTTCTGTAACAATGGTGCTTACTGTGCGCCAGCTACGCCAGTTTTCCAGCGCCCGGGCAGGATCTATTACTATCCGTATTCCATTCTGAGTCACAACAATTGAGCTGTTTCTAACCTGAACGGACACAGAACGATCGAATTGATATTTAGAAAACAGATTGATAGCAGAAGCAATCACGCTGCTGTCCGGCGATTCAACAATGCTTATCACCGGAAGCTCACTGTTGATCCAGCCCGCCGGCAGCAGTTCTCCCAGAAATGTAACAGGAACCTGATGCAACCCGTAATCAAGCACGAAGGCGGGTTTTCCCGTTGTAAATGTTACAACTATCGTTTCAGGATACTGTATGCTCACTGTAACTGAATCGACACCGGGCAGATTCTGCATTTCCGTCCTAAGAGAATCTGCGTTCAGCTTAAGAAGCGATACGCCAAAGTATGGTCTTAACACCTCGGCAATACCGGCGGAGTCAACCATACATGAGTTGTCTATTCTAACTCTGGAAAGGTTGATACGGTTGTTTCTCTCTGCCCACCTGACACCGAGCAGAAGCAGTACAGCTACAACCACAGCCACCGAGGTAAAAAGCAGCAGTTTTTTCACTGGTTTACCTCCTGCAGTATCTTTCTTGCCTCTGCGTCCACAGAACCGGCTCCCATGAAAACAAGTATTCCACCCTCTGCAGCTCTGACAATACTTTCCAGCTGATCCATGGAAATACTCTCACACCGTGCCCCGCTTCCTGTCGCGGCACTGCACACCAGGGAGCTGTCTACGCCGGGAATGGACTCTTCCCTTGCCTTGTAGACAGGCAACACATACGAACGGTCTGCAATTCTGAGAGCGGTTCCCATCTCCCTGTACAGAAGTGATGTTCTCGACGGAAGGTGAGGCTGGAACACAACAGTTACAGGGCCACCGGTAAGTTTTTTTACAGAACTGAGCGCAGCGGCTATCTCATCTGGATGGTGGGCGTAGTCACTTACAATCACTGTGTTTTTGTAATTACCTATTTTCTCAAGCCTTCTTGATACACCTGGCCATCCTGAAAGAGCTTCTATGGCCCTGGCTGGTTCCACGCCGCACGCCATTGACAGGGCAACTGCCACCTGGGCATTCCTTACGTTATGCACACCCGGAGCTGGCAAAAACCCGTTGCAACCAAACAATCTGTACTTTTCTCCCCATCCTCTGTAACTGCCCATTTTTGCATCTATGTCTCCACCGGGTCCGCTTGTAAGTATTTTCCTGCCTATACGCTCCGCCCAGAATCCCAGTCCGGGTTTCTCCATTGGAACGATCACGGTACCCCCTGGAAGAACTGACTCAAGAAATACCTGAAAAGCCCATTCAAGTGCTTCAGGAGAACCGTAACACTCAAGGTGCTCCAGAGCAAAACTGGTGACGGCAGCATGGGATGGGGTAAGGCGGAGGAAAGTCCTGTCGAACTCATCGGATTCTACAATGGCAAGCTCTCCTCCAGGTCTGAAGTTGCCGTTCCAGCTCTTCACATTTCCGCCTACGAAAACTGTAGGGTTAAGACCTTCTTCCTGTGTGATCCACCCCAGCATCGATGTCGTGGTTGTTTTCCCGTGGGCTCCGGCTATGGAAACAACCTTGTGAGAGGATGCGAGCTCTGCAAGCGCCTCGCTGCGCCTGAGAACCGGTATTCCCAGCCGCTTCGCCTCTACTATTTCTTCATTGTCCGCTGGTAAGGCAGCGGAAAACACAAGCTGCTGTATCCCTTTAAGATGACTGGAGGAATGACCGGTTTTCACAGCAATTCCAAGCTTTGCCAGAGAAGTCAGTTTGTCAGGCGACGGAGCTCCGTCACACCCGGATACATTGTGCCCAAGGGCTTTGTACCACCCGGCGAGAGCACTCATGCCGGATCCGCAGATTCCCATGATATGTACATTCATTGTGTCATCTCCCTGAGGTGGGAAACGATGCTGAGAGCCGGATCGGAAGGGAACACAGAACTCATAGCCTGTGACATTTTCTGCAGTTTGTCTTTGTCTGCTGCCAGGCTGACAACAATCTGCACAAAACCTGAAGACTTTGCACTGTGCTGTGCTACCAGCAGAGCGGCACCTTTGTCTGCAACTGCTTCTGCGTTTGCGGTCTGATGGTCTTCCGCTGCGAACGGATAAGGGACAAGCACCGCAGGGAGCCCGAAGTATGCCAGCTCCGCAATGGTCTGCCCTCCTGCTCTTGCCACAACAAGATCCGCTGCGGAATACCATACAGAAAGATCGTGAACAAAGGAATCGATTTTTATACCGCTAAGACGATCTGACCTGCTTATAACTCTGCTGTAGTCTCTCTCTCCGGTCTGAAGAAGAACAAACACATCTTCCTCTGCTGTATCAACTGCAAGATCGTTTACTGCAGATGCACCCTGACTGCCGCCAAGAAAGAGAATCACAGAACTGTTTTCAGGAATTCCAAGAGTTGTACGCGAATCAGGTACCTTTATCAGCTTGTCTGAAACCGGAGTTCCAGTGTGAAACACTTCGCAGTGCAACCCTTTCTCCCCGCCGGGGAGTCCGGTAAAAGCCATCCTGCAGAACCTGGAGGCAAGTCTGTTGCTTTTCCCGCAAACAGCGTTACTGTCGAAAAGTGCAGCCGGAATTCCAAGAGACCTGGCTGCCGCAACGGCAAAGAACGATGAATACCCACCGGTTCCAAGCACAACATCGACACCTGTGGATTTCAAAAGTGATCTGGCAGAGAAAAATGACTTTGTTGCAGTGAAGGGAAGAAGCATTCTCCGGCCTTTGTCAAGCCTGGGTGGATTCATTACAGAAACATTTTCAATGTCCGCGTACATAAGTGTATCAACAGGCCTTGGAGTACACACGTAGGAAACTCTGAAATATTCCGATGCGGTCTGCCCTACAGCAATTGCCGGAGTAATGTGACCACCTGTTCCCCCGCCTGCGATAAGAAGGTGTTTCATACTCATGCGGGAGACCGCTTTGATATTCCAAGCACTGTTCCTATGCTTATGAGACTCACCATCATCGATGTTCCACCCCATGAGATCAGAGGAAGAGGCATCCCTGTAACAGGTATCACTCCGCTGTTCACCATTGTGTGTATCATCACCCCGGTGATAAGAATCGCGGTCACCCCTCCGCCAACCACAGCCCCGAACGAACTGCTGGCACTTTTCGACATCCACAGTGCTGAACTGAACAGCAGGAAGAAGAGCATCATTACAACTGTGGTTCCAAGAAAACCTGATTCCTCCCCTATCACTGCCAGTATGAAATCCGTGTATGCTTCAGGAAGAAATCCGCGCTTCTGGCGGCTCTGCCCCAGCCCTCTGCCGTAAAAACCACCGCTCCCAAGAGCGATTCTCGCCTGTAGAGTCTGGTAGTTGTCGTCCTGTTCCAGACTGTCCCCCTGCAGGGAAGCTTTTATTCTGTTCAGCTGATAATCATCTCTTACAAGCACAGCCCCTGCCCCAAGAAGCAGCAGTGCACTCATCAGAATCAGAAGATGGGAAAACTTTGCACCAGCCACAAACAAAACGATGAGCATCACGAAAAGGGTAAACGCCGTGCCGGAAAGATCAGGCTGAATCATGGTAAACACACTGGGAACAAGTGCAAGAGAAGCAACGGCAAGAACGCCTTTGAATGTTCTGATATCCACCGTTCCATTTGAAATAAGCAGGGCTGATACAAGAACAAAGCCGAACCTCATGAAGTCGGACGGAAGAATCCTGATGCCCAGATCCAGCCACCGCACAGAACCGTTTATACGCGGCGCATACTGTGTTTCCTTAAAAACAAGCGTTGCAACTATTGCCAGAAAACTCAGGATATACACAGGCAGGGCAATTCGTTTGAAAAATGTTCCAGACCGGAAAGACAGCACCGCGCAGGCGGCAATACCGAACACTATCCTGATCAGGTGATTCCTCAGGTATGTGGCATCAGAGTGTGTGTCCCTGAGAGAATAGAATGAGCTTGCAGTTCCAACTGCAAGAATTCCAACAACAAGAATCACCACTGTTGTTCCAATAAGCAATTTTCGGGCCATGGCTGTGCTGTCTGTCATTTCAGTGCCTGCACTAGTCTTTTGAAGTGCTCACCACGGTCTTCAAAATTTGCATACTGGTCAAAACTGGCGCATCCCGGTGAAAGAAGAACGACGTCGTTGTTCTCCGCCTGCGATAACACGGATTCCACTGCCTGATCGAGGTTGTCCACAATGGAAACAGGAACAGTTCCGTGCCACTGACGGGCAAGACTGTCTGCCCCGGATCCAAACAGAACAACGGCTTTCACTTTGTGTGTTATCAGTTCGTTGAGAACGGCGTAGTCGCTGTTCTTTTCCTTTCCACCGGCAACAAGAATTACCTTTTTATCAAAGCTCTCCAGTGCCACCCTCAGTGAATCAACATTTGTTGACTTGGAGTCATTGAACCAAGCAAGACCGGCTGCAATACCGAGAGGCTCAATGCGATGGGGAACGCCAGGAAAATCCGTGAGCCCCTGCAGAAGATTCTCAACAGGAATACCGTAAGAAGCCCCCATACAGATAACCGCCAGTGCATTTGCAATGTTGTGTTTGCCGTGAAGAGCAAGCTTCCTGGAGTGTATTACTTCACAGGTTCCCGACTCATCCCTGTAGTACAACATTCCGTCAGAATCCATCCATGCACCCAGGGGAACCTGCTGCTTCAGGGAAAAGAACATCTGTGTTCCTTTTGAAATATCCCTGTAACTGTCAAGCATGGGGTCATCGTAGTTAAGAATTGCAGTGTCATCTGCTCCCTGATTCTGAAAAACTCTGGCCTTTGCCCTGCCGTAGTTCTGCATTGTTCCGTGCCTGGCCAGATGGTCTGGAGTGAGGTTTAGAACAACAGCGGATAATGCCTTGAGACTATCGGTGGTTTCCAGCTGGTAACTGCTGAGTTCAAGCACGAAAACCGGACACTGAGGATTATCCAGAACTGCATCACAGAATGCGTATCCCATGTTACCTGCAGTCACTGCCTCCGCATCTGCTGCCGACACGTTTATAGTGTGACTGAGCCACAGGACGGTTGTCGTTTTTCCATTTGAACCGGTAACGGCAAGAACAGCTGAGGAGGTATTTCTCAGTGCCAGCTCCACCTCACCAATAACCGGAATGTTCAGCTTCTCCGCCTGCCTGGCAATTGGAGCTGTCACCGGAACACCTGGACTCAGAACAAGCAGAGAGAGACCGGACAGGTCATCACTGGAAAAGTCGCCAAAAACAGCCCTGCTCATGTGTTCGGTTACCGAAGCAGATTCCCGGCTGTCAAAGCCGGTAACCATGTATCCACAGTGGGCAAGCATCCTGGCTGCAGCCGCACCGCTGCGACCTGTTCCAACTACACCTGCTGTTTTTCCCGATCCGTTCATCCGGTTCATTACCTTTACAGCCTACCTTATCTTGAAAGTGCTTAATGCGAGCAGTGCAAGAATCACCGCAATAATCCAGAACCGCACAACGACCTTGCTTTCAGGCCAGCCCAGCAACTCAAAATGGTGGTGAATCGGTGCCATTCTAAACACGCGCTTTCCCGTTCTCTTGAAATGTCCCACCTGTATCATTACGCTGAGAGCTTCTGCGACGAACACACCCCCCACAAGTACAAGTAACAGTTCACTTCTCGTAACAACAGCCATTGACCCGATTGCTCCCCCCAGGGCAAGAGATCCGGTGTCACCCATAAAAACCTCGGCAGGATTGGAATTGTACCACAGAAACCCGAGACAGGCACCAACAGCGGCTCCGGCAAACACAAACACCTCACCAACCCCGGGGAGGTGAGAGAACTGCAGGTAACTGGCAAAATTTGCATGGCCCAGGAAGTAGGCCAGAGCACCGAATGTGAGGATTGAAATCATACTGACTCCTGTTGCAAGCCCGTCCAGGCCGTCGGTAAGATTCACTGCGTTGGATGTTCCTGCCAGCACAAGGACCACAAGCAGGATGTAGAAGACACCCAGGTTCAGCCTTACACTCTTTATGAACGGCATCGTTGTTTCGGTTGATCTGATGGTAATCTCCTGTGCCTGATCATCAAGGTTTACAGTTCTCACAGAGGGCACGAAATTCAATTCAAGCTCGGAATCCGCGTGCTGGGGAGGTGTGAGCATAAGCCATACTCCCACCAGAATTCCCAGAGCAACCTGCCCTGCAAGTTTGTACCTGCCTATAAGCCCTTTTGGAGAGTGTCTGATTACCTTAAGGTAGTCGTCGAGAAGACCAATAAGCCCCATCCACACTGTGGAAACAAGAACCACAAGAAGCGCTGTGCTGTTGAGACGACCCCACAGAAGAACAGGCACCAGAAGCGACACAATTATTATCAGGCCGCCCATGGTAGGTGTACCCTGCTTTTTCAGATGGCTGGAGGGCCCATCCGATCTGACTTCCTGCCCTATCTGATGGGCGTGGAGATACTGAATTATTTTCCCGCCGAACAAAAAGCTGAGAAGCATGGCAGTGAGAGTGGCTCCTGCGGCACGGAATGTAATGTATCCGAAGAGATTGAAAAATGCAGAGGCCTCTCTGAACGGGTACAGCAGCCAGTAAAACATCAGGTCCCCTCCCTTCGCAGTTCCTGAACCAGGATTCCAAGTTTTATTGAATTGCTGCCTTTCACCAGAACCGTAGAGCCAGGTTCCGCCAGTTTTCTTAACAGCTCCAGAGCTTCACGCCAGTCTTCGGCAATCTGTGCATTAAGTGTTGTTCCAGCCACCATGGCCTGTGTGTACTGCCGTCCCACAAGAATCACCAGATCGAATCCGGACTCCTCAACTTTATGCAGAATCGCAAGGTGGCTCTGTGCAGACTTTTCACCCAGTTCAAGCATGTCTCCCAGAACCGCGACAAGCGGCTTTTCATGCAGCTGGACGATAGAATCGATGCATGCAGCAGTTGATTCCGGGTTCGCATTGTAGCTCTCATCAACGACGGTATATTTTTCTGTGTAGAAAACGGCACCTCTTCCTGCTCCAGGACGGAGTTCCGAAATAGCCCGCGCCGACTCCACAGGATCAACACCAAGTCTCTGGGCCGCGGCAATGGCCGCAACCGCATTTTGCATGTTGTGTTCCCCACCGTATTCAAGTGCCAGATCAATACCCCAGGGCATGGCCCTGCCGTTTTCAAGGTAGCAGTCACCTCCGGTGCCGTGGGTTATTATCTCAAGACCCATGTGCTCTGCCTCTTTCAGAAGAATTTCCTCCCCTGAAGGGATTACAGCCACACCGCCTGGCTCCGTGCAGTGCAGAAGCTCTGCTTTGGCTCTCGCAATTCTGTCTCTGGTTCCAAAATATTCTATGTGTGCAGTACCTATGTTTGTTACAAGAGTCAGGTTTGGCCTGGAGACCCACCCAAGCCGGAGAAGCTCACCGGCGTGGTTCATTCCCATCTCCAGAACCAGCATTTCCATGTTTTCAGGGGTGTTGAGCAGTGTTATGGGAAGCCCCAGATGGTTGTTCAGATTTCCCTTTGTCTGCCATGTTCTGAACCTTGTGGAAAGTGCTGCTGTAAGCATTCTTCTTGTGGTTGTTTTTCCATTTGAACCGGTGATACCCACAACCGGATACCCTATGCAGTCCCGTGCCCAGGCTCCAGCCTCCATCAGAGCTTCCTCTACACTGTCGACCTCCAGGATCGGCCCTGTGAATCCGTCTCTGGACACCACAGCAGCCCCGCCTGCACCAAGAACATCTATCACATAGTTGTGTCCGTCTGTGTTTTTCCCGGAGAGTGCAAAGAACAGAGATGCCGGCCCTGCACTGCGGGAATCAATGGCAACTCGATTGAAACTGTACTCCCCGGGAGTCGGGCACCCGAGCCTTGCTGAAAGAGAGATCAGAGAGCGCATCTGTACCCCCTGCCGGTAAGCGCATTCCTGGCCTGTTCTCTGTCGTCAAAGTGAATTTTTTCTGTACCCAGTATCTGATAGTCTTCGTGCCCCTTTCCGGCAATTATCAGCACATCACCTGCAGAGGCTGTCTGCACAGCCATTTTTATGGCTTCCGCTCTGTTTTCTTCAACTATGGGAGAGAACTCGCTGCTGATCCCAGTAAGTATTTCCTGTATGATGGAGTGCGGATCCTCAGTTCTGGGATTGTCGCTGGTAACAAACACAGTGTCTGCGATTTCAGCGGCAATTCTTCCCATTATCGGACGCTTTGTGCTGTCTCTGTCTCCTCCGCATCCGAAAACAACAATGACCCTGTTCTCTGCAATAACCGAACCCTGTTTAAGAACCCGTTCCAGGGCATCCGGTGTGTGGGCATAGTCCACAGCAACCAGAAACTCCTGACCGCAGTTCACCCTTTCCATCCTTCCGGGAACTCCAGGGAATGAACCAGCTGCCTGAACGGCATCTCTGGCAGGAATACCAAGCTGAACAGCTGCTGCAATAGCTCCTGCTGCATTGTAGACGTTGAATCTTCCAGGAGCCTTGATTGTTACCCTGAACTCATCCTTCGGGGTAAGGAGGGTAAAAGACGAGCCGGACAGACGAACTTCAATCTGTGCTATTCTCCAGGTATCTTCCTGCCGTTCACCGAATGTTATGGCCCCAGGAACATCCGGCCAGTGGGGAGCGTAGGTTCCAACGATTGTTACGCTGGTATTCTTGTTCAGAGAAAACAGCTTTTTCTTTGTGTCCAGATAATCCTGCATTGTGGGGTGAAAATCAAGGTGATCCTGTGAGATATTGGTAAACAGGGTTACATCAAAACGCACACTGCTTACCCGGTCAAGGGCAAGAGCGTGGCTGGAAACTTCCATAACACACGCTTTGTCTCCTTGTGTCGCCATTTCTCTCATGTATGCTGCAACTTCCAGAGAATCCGGTGTAGTAACGGAAGCCGGGATACTTTTGCCCCCTGCAACATGGCCTACGGTTCCCATTATTCCAGTTTGGATTCCACAGTTTTCCATGATCCATCGCAGGATGTGGGCTGTGCTTGTTTTCCCGTTTGTTCCGGTAATACCCACAGTGGTCAGTTCATTCCAGGGGTTGTGGTAGAAATTTGCCGAGATCAGAGCCAGGAGACTTCTGTTGTTTCCGGAACCGTTCACCACCACCGAGGAAGAGGTGGTGTCGCTCACCGGGTGTTCGGTTATTGCCACTGATGCTCCGGCCGCCAGGGCTCTTTCCACAAAATCGTGACCGTCACTTGAAAAACCTTTAATGGCCACAAAAACAAACCCGGGCATTACTTTTCTTGAATCGTATGCTATACCTCTGATTTCCCTGTCTGAAAGCCCGGGAGAAAGCTGAATCTGTGTTCCTTTGAGCAGATGTTTCAGCTTCACAGTATTCCTCCTGCAGCTACAACCATTTCATTTGCAGACCTGGGCTGACCAAGGGCAATCTCAGGTGATGTTGACAGTATCCTGGATACTATTCTCTCGAACACAGGAGCAGCCAGAACACTTCCCCACCTGTACTGGTAATCGGGCAGATCGAAGACCACAACTGCAACAAGTCCGGGGTTGTCCGCCGGTACCATACCTGCAAATGCAGACAGATACCCATCCTGTACAAGCCGCTCTGCCGTGCCGGTTTTTCCGGCAACGGTAACGCCTGGTACCTGGGCACTCTGACCTGTACCATCAGTAACAACCGAAGTGAGAACCTGCCTTACCTGTGCAGCTGTTTCCTGAGAAATAATCCTGTGAGCGGGTGATTCGGCCAGCGGCCGGAGCAACCCGCCTTCTCCTGTGGATTCTATAAGCCGGGGGCGGTTAAGAAGCCCGCCGTTGGCAATGGCTCCATAGGCCATGGCCAGCTGCAGCGGTGTTGCGGATACTTCCTGACCTATGGCAAGATTCGCTTTTGAAAGAGCAGACCAGTTGCGAAGATCAGTAATTAAACCACTCTGCTCGCTGGGAAATTCAACCCTGGTCCTGCTGCCAAAGCCAAAACTCCTGCAGTACTCGTAAAACACAGAGTCCTGCATTGTTGATGCCAGCTGAATTGTTCCCACATTGCTGGATCTGGCGATGACGCCTGTCAGGTCAAGGACTTCCCCAATCGGATGGCTGTCTCTGATTCTGTAACCGCTGATCTCTATGTAACTCCCTGTACAGTCAAACGAGTCGGAAAGTGATACAGAGCCTGCGTCCAGTGCGGCGGAAAGTGTTACCGCCTTGAACACGGAACCGGGCTCTGTGGAGCTTTGAATACAGTGGTTCATAGCCAGTGAGCCGTTCTCATTGAACACCGGGTAACTGGCCATGGCAAGTATGTCTCCGTTGGCAGGGTTGATGATAACTACAGCTCCCCAGCTTGACCCGGATACTTCAACTGCAAGTTCAAGCTCTTCCTGAGCAATCTCCTGATATCTGGAGTCTATGGTGAGATACAGATCTTTCCCGTTCACCGGTGCAACATTGGCCGCAGTTGCGTCGAAAGCGCTGAATTCTCCCCATGAACATGTCTGATAATAACTTACACCATCTGTTCCTTCAAGAAAATCTTCCATGTAATATTCAAGTCCCTGGGATACATTTTCATTGTAGGTACCGATTACAGGTGTGATCGATTCAGCCATGGGATAAACTCTTCTGGTTACAAAACTGCAGTCTGCATGCTCAGGAACGGAATTGATTATCTGCGATGCAAACTCCCAGGGAACATTGTCTGCTATTACAGTGTAGCCTGACCCTCTCTGCATGGGAACTGAATATCGGGAATATTCCCCAAGAAGCATGATCAGAGAATCAACCTCTGCAGTTTTTTCATCAGGCACCTGAGGCCAGAATACTGAAAATGTTGCCTCGGTGACATTCCCGGCAAGCAGATAACCATTTTTATCATAGATGTTTCCCCGTCTGGCCTGTACGCTTACCTGTTTTGTCTGCTGCTGCTCCGCCCTCTGAAGGTACTCGTCGTGATGCATTATCTGTATTCCTGCCATCTTGGATACAGAGAGTACTACAAACACACCACTCAGTACGATAAGAAAACTGAGGCGGGCAGAAACCCTTTCCATATCAGATGCCGCCGCCCTCATTCGGAGACCTCCATAAGCACAAAACTCTCAAGGGGAAGCGGGGTAAGGCCAAGCCCGGTTCCCAGTTCGCAGAGACGGCCAGGTGCTTCAAGCCCGGCAATTCTTGAAACCAGAGTCTGTTGTGTGCTTCTCAGACTGTCGTTGGTTGCCGAAACAACGGCAAGCTCTATAGATGCCGTTACATAGATATTCCTGGCAACCAGCTGTGCCACGGAAAATACAATAACACCCACTGCCCCGATAATCAGAAATTGTCTCACGAAAGGGTTCACAACCGCACCCCCAACCTGAGCCTGGCACTTCTAGCTCTGGAGTTGGTTCTCTTCTCTGCAGAAGTGGGCAGCATCCATGGGGGATCAAACTGCCGGAAGTACTCCGAATCTCTGAAATGCAATTTTATGAGCCTGTCTTCCAGTGAATGAAATGTCAGAACTGCAATTCTGCATCCTGGTTTTGTCCAGTAGTGCATTTCTGAGAGCAGCCTTTCAAGATGCTGAAGTTCATCATTTACCATGATCCGAATTGCTTGAAACACGCGTGCAAGGGGCTTTACCGGGTTGCCGCGAACTGCAGTGCGTACAGCATCGGCAAGATCGTCTGTGGTAGCAAGTTTTCTGTTTTGTTTGATCGCCCTGGCAATAGAGCGGGAACGGCCCTCTTCCCCGTAACGGAAGATTATATCTGCTATCTGTTTCTCTGTTCTGGAGCGCAGCATATCGGAAGCAGGTACTCCCCTGCTCTGGTCAAACCTCATATCAAGAGGACCGGATGTTCTGTGCGAGAATCCCCTTTCCGGGGTATCCAGCTGTATGGAACTCAGACCAAGGTCAAACAGTGCACCGCCAGCGAGGGGCAGATTCTGTGTTTTAAATATTTCAGGCAGTTCAGCATAGCTCGAATTGATTACAGTAACACTGGTTCCTGAAAACTTCTCCGAAAGAGCTTCAGATGCAGAGGGATCTCTTTCCACTGCCAGTATCCGGCTGTGTGGAAATGCTTTTGAAAGAAGGGCTGTATGACCACCTCCACCTGATGTTCCGTCTACAACAAGCTCAGGCGATGAAGCACAGAGATATTCCAGAATCTCTTCTGGCATAATTGGCAGATGACCCCGTTCCATTCACACTTCCCTAAAGAGGTAGATCAAGCCCCTCGGCTATTTCCTCCGGTGAAAAACCTGCTTCATTAATGTAGGAACTGTACCGTTCCGGCTGCCAGAGTTCAATTGTGTCGAACTTACCCAGGAACATGACTTCGCCGGTAATCCCGGCTTTCTCTGCAAGTTCGGCTGGAACTGTTATTCTTCCCTGGGAGTCGACGCTTACTGCACGCAGATACTGGGCAAGTTTTCTGACAAAAAAACGTGTCTCTCTGTTTCGTGGCAGAGAAAGCAATTTGTCCTCAAGTTCCTGCCACCTCTGTGGTGGATACAGAACAAGACACCCTTCCATGCCTACATTCAGATACATATCTTCTGCTGTAAGCTGACGTCTGAACTGAGCAGGAACACTTACTCTGCCCTTCTCGTCCAGTGTGTGTCTGTGTGTACCAATAAACGCTGCCATAATTTCCCTCCGCAGCTATCATTGTCCCACTTTCACCCACTGTCAACCCACTGTATCCCACTTCATCCCACCAATACTCTTGAACACTACAAAAAAAAGAGGGCCGGATGGCCCTTCTTACTGCTTATTCTGTTAATGGTTACATATTTACAGACTTGTATTTACTATTTAGAGTGCTCGTCGTAGTAGTACTGGTACCTGTAGGTGTAGTAGGTGTACGAAGTGTATGTTCTTATAGGGTCAAAACCGTTGATCACAGCACCTGAAAGATGACCGCCTGATCTGAGGAGTTTCTGCCATACTCCCTCCACTACTTTCTTCTGAATCTTACCGCTTCTCACAACCAGAATTACCGAATCCACGGCAGGAGCAATAACAACGGCATCCGTTACAACTGCTGCAGGCGGAGTGTCGATGATCAGCATATCACATGCTTCCGCAATCTTTGATAAAGCACCTTTTTTAACTGCAGTCTCCACTATCTCAGCCGGGTTGTGGGGAATATGGCCGCTGCAGATCACAAAAAGCCCATCCACCTCAGTTTCTCGCAAAACTTCGTCGATTGTTGCCTTACCGGAGATCAGCTCGGTAAAGCCGGGTTTTCTCTTGAACCCAAAAGTTTTGTTAACAGTTGGACGCCTGAGATCACAGTCAACAAGAATTACCTTCTTACCTGCCTCAGCTTCTGCCACTGCAAGGTTGGCAGAGATACTGGATTTACCCTCGCGGGGTCCGGAACTGGTTACAAGAAGAGTCTTTATACCATGCTCAGGTCTGGAGAATGAAAGGCTGGTTCTAAGGTCACGGATAGCCTCGGCAT
>JAGGYZ010000068.1 GCA_021162285.1 Candidatus Fermentibacteraceae bacterium | reverse complement strand
GTGGAACCGGAAGATGCTTATGGGGAGATCAACCCCTGTCTGTACGGAGTTTTGAAAAGAGAAGTGTTTTCCGGAATTGATGTAATAGAGCCGGGAATGCAGTTCCAGACCACAGATGAAGATGGAAGCAGTCAGGTGATCAGGGTGATGGTTGTTGAAGGTGACAAGGTTACCGTAGACAGAAATCATCCTCTCGCAGGAAAGACACTGTTTTTTGATGTAAAGATTGTTTCAGTAGATTAGAACTCAAACTGTGTCTGAACAACTCTCTTGTCGTGGTCAATCAGTGTAAAGCCCTTTTCCCTGAAGAGTCTCAGGCAGCTGTCTACAACATCTTCCCTGAAGAATGTTCCCCTGCCGTCCAGAATAATGTCCAGGGCGGCTTCAACTCCCATGCTTGCTCTGTATGGTCTTCTTGAAGCAACAGCTTCCACCACATCAGCCACTGCAATTATGCTTGCTTCAATCATTATCTCATCACCCTTAAGACCTCGGGGGTAGCCTGATCCGTCCTGTCTTTCATGGTGCTGGTGAATAACTTCAGCGATCGGCCATGGGAATTCAACTGCTTTCAGAATATCGTAACCTGCGCCGGGATGAGTTTTGAGGAAGTCCATCTCGAATTCGTTAAGCGGCCCGGGCTTGTTAAGAATTTCAAGCGGTACATTCAGCTTGCCAAGATCGTGAAGGGTACTAGCAATCCTCAGACAGTCTATAGTATCGTCATCCAGCCCCATTTCTCTGCCGATTGCACAGGCGAGCAGGGCAACGCCCTTTTGATGTCCCGATGTGTAAGGATCTTTCATCTCTACCAGAAGACTCATTGCTGAAACTGTTCCCTCGATAGTCTTTTTAAAACTTTCCAGTGTTTTTCGGAGGGTTTCCTGCTGAAGTTTGATTTCTGATATATCTGAAATAATACCGTCGATAATATTTGCCTGGTGATTATCATCCTGAGTTAAAAATCTTGCCGATATAGATGCCCAGAACTCGGTTCCGTCTTTTTTCCGCATTGGTGTTTCGTAGTTCTCCACCACACCTGTTGAATTCAGCCTGTTCAGAAATGATGTTCTTGATTTCTGACTGATAAATAAATTCTCCGCGCTTCCCTGCAGGAGCTCATTCTCAGATTCGTATCCAAACATGGATACCATAGCTGTGTTGAGGGCAAGAAGGGTTCCATTCTCCGAGGGGTTACTTCTGAAAATGCCCACAGGTACATTGTTCGAAAGAGTTCTGAAATTGTTTTCGCTCAGTCTTAGAGCTTCCTCAGCTTTTGTTCTTGATGTTATGTCGTTAACGAGAGCCTGGATGTAGTTTTTACCGCCTATGTTCACTGCATTCAGGCTTATTTCAGTCGGGAAATTCTCACCGTCTATTCTGGTGTGCGTCCATGTGAAATGCTGAGGCTCTTTTGTTATTGCAGCCTGAATTTTATCTGCACCTTTTTCAGCAGAGAGTCTTCCGTCAGGTTGTATTCTCGGTGATAGATCGTAGGGTCTCATCCCTATGAGATCTTTTCTTCTGCAGCGGAATACCTCTGCTGCTTTGGCGTTGCAGTCAAGAATCATGTCTTCACGCATGAACAGAATAGCCATCCCGGAGTTTTCGAATAGAGCTTTGTATCTGTCTTCACTTTCGTTGAGAGCTTTGTGGGCGAGATCCTTTTCTTTTTCCCGCTCGATGCTGTCCAGAGCGAAAGCGATGTCGTCGCAGACTTCCTCAAACAGCCCGAGCTCTTCTTTGTCAGGCATTACAGGACCCAGCCCCGCTACGGTTAAAACACCGAACACCTTGCCGCTGTACTCGAGGCGGCACGACATGATGTGTCTCGACTCAGATGAAGCAGGTCTCAGCAAACATTCAGAACAGATACTGCCGGCAGGATCGGACGACCATGACTTTTCCGTGCTGAGAGATTTTACAATGCAGGGAGGATGACTGCCTTGAACGAACTCTGTTTTAAGAGGCTCAAGGTCTTCACCGTTCTGCGTCGCTGACGCCATCATGTAAGAACTGTCTTTGTTGTTCAGCAGAATCCACACATCTTTGTAGTCTCTGGCTTCCACAAGTCTTGAACACACATTGTCGATGAGTACCTGAATATCTGTTTCTTTTGTTATCAGCAGGTTGATGCTTCTGATCGCCTTCAGCATCTGCTTCAGATGCTCTGCACGCTCTTCAGCAACGATTCTCTCCTTTATCTCAATTCTGAGGAGGCTTACTGTGTTTCTGAGCCTGGTTGTTTTTTCGTCAACTACTTCCTGGAGATGTTCTCTGTATTTTTCAAGTTCTGCCGTTCGCTCTGCAACCTTTTCTTGCAGGGTCTCCTGAATACTCAGTAGTTCCCTTTCCGCCTGCTTGTTGAGACTGATGTTCTTTGCAATCACCTGGGTTGACGGTTTTCCTCTGTACTCAAACTTTCGGGCGGTGATTTCAATATCAAGAATGGTTCCATCATTCCTCAGTATCTGTGTCTCGTAGACCTCCGGTGTTGTTTCCCCGGCAAATCGACTACTGTGAATTTGCCCGACCCTTTTCCGTTCAGCAGGGGAAATGAGGGTGATAAAATCCCGACCGATCAACTCGTCATGACTGTAACCGGAGACATCGGTTGTTCCAGGATTGGCAAAAACAAGCTTTCCGTCGGAAACTATAACGATACCCATGGAGGTCATATCTACCAGTGTTCGGTACAGTTCTTCTTTTTTGAACAGTACTTCGTACTGATTCTCTGACACATTCCCTTGTTCTGTAACAGCCAGAGAACCGTCAAAAGCACCGTTTCTATACACAGGAGAGCAACTGGCTGTGAAATGTGTGTTTCCAGTGTCTTTTTTGAGAGTGTAGCTGAATTCAACAGTTTCGCCGGTAGCGTTGTTTTTTAAAGCGCCCTTAAAGGCTGCCGATACATCAGGCGGAAAGATATCTTCCAGAGATATTCCTGAAAGACTTTCAGGGTTATCAGGGTAGAAAGACTTTGTGTTGCCCTGCACGGAAACAACCGTGCCCTCTGGAGAAAAGAGAAAGACAGTGAGCCCGACTGAGTTAGACAAATTTGAAGTTGGAACACTCACCGGAGTATTCGGGTCGCCAGCAGACTCTGAATGCACTTTATTCACCAGTTATTTTACCCTTCAATTGGGAACCAGAACAAACAGTCTACCTTTACTCTACTCACATTTGGAGGTAGGTCAAGTCCTTACCAGCTGGCAATTTCTATGCAAATTTATATTGTAGATCGGCGTACATAGAGGAAATTGTGTGGCAGGTTTGTCAACTTGTCTCCTCTTGTGAGGTGAGCTTACTCTGAACAGGGTTCTTTAGTATTATCAGAGTATCCCGCGTCTCGCAATTTCTTTACACTGGAGGATGGTATGTCTGTTGTTCTAACCGGTAAAGACCTTAGTATTGAGAGTGTCGTTGCAGTTGCACGCAACGGCGAAAAGGTGGAGCTGCACCCTGCTGCAGTTGAGAGGATAAATACCTGCCGTAAAATGGTTGAGCGCAAGATTGCTGCAGGTGAAACCATGTACGGAATCAACACCGGAATTGGTGAGTTTTCCGAAACAAGATTAAAGGATGAAGAAGTTCTGGCTTTTCAGAAATATCTTATCTACAACCATTCAGCAGGAATTGGTAAACCGGCTCCTGTAGAGCATGTACGCGGAGCAATGCTGGGGCGCGCAAATGTTCACAGCAATGGTCACAGTGCCGTTCGTATAGAAATGACACAGATGCTTGTTTCAATGCTTAACGCGGGGGTTACTCCTGTGGTCTGCGAGAAGGGTTCTGTAGGAGCAAGCGGTGATCTGGCTCCCATGAGCATGATCGCACTGGTTGTTATGGGAGAGGGTGAAGCCTGGTTTGAAGGCAACAGGTATCCCGGGAAAGAGGCACTGGCACTGGGCGGGCTGAAACCGCTGGAACTGCAGGCCCGTGACGGTCTGGCGCTGATCAACGGCTCAAATTTTCTTACTGCCATTTCCGCTCTCAATATTTACGATATGAACAGGTGGTTGAAGCAGGCAGAGATAGCGGCAGCCATGAGTCTTGAAGCTCTGTACGCAAATCTGACACCCTATGAAGACAAGGTTCATACTGTGAGGGGCTTTGCTGGTTCCCTGCGGAGCGCAAGAGCAATAAGAAAGTGTATTGCAGGAAGTGATTTGTCCACAGGGAAAACACCGCAGAAAGTTCAGGATGCCTATTCCATGCGCTCCACTCCACAGGTTATAGGTGCAGCACATGACGCAATTGCCCACGCCAGGAAACAGGTGGAAACAGAGTTGAACGGGGTGGGGGACAATCCGTTGTTCTTCCCGGAAGAAGATCTGGTACTTACCGGAGCCAACTTCCAGGGTACTCCTGTGTCTCTTCCCATGGAAATGGCCGGAACTTCCATAACAATGGTCTCTGTTCTCAGCGAGAGAAGACTGAACCGTCTGTTGAACCCGGCGCTTTCAGTAGGGCTTCCTCCGTTTCTTGCTGAAAAACCCGGTCTTTACAGTGGCCACATGCTGAGCCAGTACACGGCAGGTATGCTTATTACCGAGCAGAGAATACTCTGTGCTCCTGCGGCTGTGGCTTCCATTCCCGCTGCTGCAGACCAGGAAGACTTTGTGAGCATGGGTATGAATACATCTCTTAAAAACTGCCAGATCCTGGAAAACGCATACGGTATCCTCGGTATTGAGATGATTGCCGCTGCACAGGCACTGGATTTCCGCAGTCATGAATTCGGTAAAGGAGTTCAGGCTGCGTACAAAGTGATCAGAAAGTATGTCGAACATCTTGGTGAAGACAGACCTCTGTACCCTGATCACAACAAAATGAGTGAAGTTGTGCAGTCAGGAGAGATACTTGAAGCAGTAGAGCAAGCTGTCGGATCCCTTGAAGGAGGTGAACAGTAATGAAACTTGCAGCGGTTTACCTTATCCTTGCTGTATCTGCCGTGATGGCAGTACCTGAGGGTATTCCTCTCCAGTACATGGACAGCAGAGGAAGGCAGCCATCGTCCACCAGAGTTTCCTGCGAGGCAGGACGGGGAGCCTACAGTATGAACCCTGTTTCAGCACCGGTTGGTTCTTCTACCGATGGTGACAAGGTGGTGCTTCTTGTGGACCAGGCTGTGTTTAACGGAATCACAGCTTCCCTCTCTGTGTTTCAAAGTGATCTGGAGGCAGAGGGCTTTACGGTTCTGACATGGCAGATAAGCGGCGGAACAGCAACAGACATAAGAACTGATCTTCAGACAGAGTACACCGCCGGAAATCTGGCTGGAGCCATAGCCATTGGAGACATACCTACCGGGTGGATCGAGAACGGCTATGGAGAGTACCCCATAGATATGTACCTTATGGACATGAATGGTACATGGAGCGATCCGGATGCAGACGGTCTGTTTAATTCCTACAGCAGCGGTGCTCCGGAGATATGGCTGGGAAGGCTCACCCCAACCAACCTTACTTTCGGATCTTCAGTGGGTCTTCTGAACTCTTACTTTGCAAGGAATCATGCCTATAGAAATGGAACTCTGACCCTTCCGGACAGGGCACTTGCATACGAAGAGGCTTTTACCGGTCTTACCGGCGCACTGGACAATCTTTACGACGATGTTACCCGAAAGACCGACCCCGTTGCAACCAATGCTGATGACTTCAAATCAGAGCTGCTGTACGGATACCAGTGGGTACATCTGATCTCCCATTCGAGCCCGTGGGGAAGCAGTTTTCACACAGGAGCTCCGCCGTCAGGTGGTGGAACTCTGGACAATTTCGAGGTTCCACCTCTTGATCCCCATGCCTTCTTCTACGTGTGCAACTGCTGTACAAACGGCAGGTGGACTGAAGTGGACAACCTTGCCAACAGTTACATCTGGACAGATTCCTACGGTCTTGCAGCTCTGGCCCAGACAAAAGTTGATTACACCAACTACTTTACAGAATACTACAGCCAGCTGTCGTCAGGATCAAACCTGGGTGATGCTTACAGAGTGTGGCTGAGTGCAAACATGAGTAATGAAGACGGAGCTGTTCTGTTTGGAGATCCCACTCTGAAACCCCGGGTTGGAAGTGCCAACCGCACCGGGTTGTTCGGAGAATCTCCTTACCCTGCAGCAGCTGGATGGCTTGACTATCCCTTAACGGACGGTCTGCACTCCCAGGGTAGGGTAGACACCTACCATGACCCGTCTTCAGACATGATCTTTGCCGTATCTGGAACATCCGATCCAGTGAGAGCAAACATACTGGCCACAGTTACAGATGGAGATTCCTGGGCTGCCCCGATGATTGTCTGCCAGCATGAATACTGGGACTGGCATCCAACTGTTGGCGGAGACGGTACGGGAAAAGTGTGGACAGCGTGGCATTCCATGCGCGACAACCACGAAGGTTACGATATCTATTTGTCCCTGTGGAACGGATCCGGGTGGGGCGCGGCTCAAACACTCACAACTGGAGATCCTTTTGATATAGAGCCCTCTCTGTCAGGCGGAAACGGTCACACATGGCTTGTTTGGCAGAAGTGGGACGGAGGTGATCCGGATATTGTGGGGCGGATGTGGACAGGCTCGCAGTGGACAGTAGAGGAAACCATTGCCGGATCTGACAACGCCGAACGGTATCCTGATGTTGCCTGGAACGGATCCGGGTACGGAGTGGTTTACCACCGTAAATCAGCTTCCGGGGGATGGGTGATCGGTTTCAGAGATGCCCCGGACAGTGGAGCATTTGGCGCGGAAACTGTGATTTCTTCAGCTTCCGGCGAGAACAGGTATGCGTGTATTGCCGGCACTTCCACCGGGTTTGCTGCTGTCTGGCAGAGTCAGAACGGCAGTATTGTGTACTCGCGACTGACAGGAAGTACCTGGAGCAGTCCTGAGGTGGTTTCCGGAAGTGATTACGGAGTACGCCCCGGTGTCGCCGTTACTTCAACGGGTTCTGTGATTGTTTCGTGGACTGCGGCAATGAATACCATCCGCTACAACCTGTGGGACGGCTCTTCATGGAGCGGGGTACTCACCGCAGCCTCGGCAAGCGCAATTGATGACGGTAAAATGACCTGCAACTCAGCCGGCGATCTGTGGCTGGTGTATGGAGCCAGGGGAGATGACTACCAGTGGGATCTTCGGGCATCTACACCTGATCCTTCCGGTATTGAAGAAACAGAGGAATCTATAGCACTGTCTGTTGCGAACATCGGTTCCAATCCCGCTGTTTCATCAGCATTGTTTTCTGTTTCCGCCACTGGTGAAGTTCTTCTTACCGTGCATGATATGAGCGGAAGAATTGTGCACAGCGATAAAGTGATGCCTGGAGAATACATCTGGAACTGCAGCAGTTCCCCTGCAGGCATTTATATTGTAAGGGTTTCCAGAGGTATGGCTGCCCAGGACTTCAAGCTTGTTGTTATCAGATAAACTGCTGGAAAAGGGGAGACGCTGTCTCCCCTAATCCGGAATTTCTCCGGCATTTTTCAGTGCTATTTTAGCTGTTATCGGGCCTAAAATTTCAAACAGGATGCATGTGGCAGTAATTGTTGTTACGACAGATTCCGCAATGGAGTGAGCCTGTGCAGAGTCGATACTGGAGAACTCCTGCGAAACCAGAAGAGAGAGCCCTATGGCCACACCTGCCTGTGACAAAAGTCCGAAACCGATGTTGTTTCTTATTGTTTTGCTTGCTCCGCCCAGGTAGGCACCCAGCCATGATCCTCCGATTTTTCCCGCTGCTCTTCCTACCATGTAGGCAACGCCGATGAGACCAAGTGCAGGCAGAGAAGCGAAGTTGAGATGTGCTCCTGCAAGGAAGAAGAACAGTATGAACAGAAGAGGCATAAGTGATCGGAGCTGCTCGTTCACACTGACCACAGTGCTGTGTCTCGTTGTGTTTGCAAGCACAAATCCAATGCCCATGTTCACAAGTATAAGAGACAGATGGAACATCTCCGCCAGGCCTGCACCCATAAGGATGAAGCCGAATGTAAGGGCGGGAATATTGTTTTTTGATACCAGTTTAGGTATCAGATATGAGTAGAGAAACCCAAGAACAGAACCCAGAACCAGGCTGAGCACAATCTCCACTGAGGGTTGTATCAGTCCGGAGGCAAGGCTTCCCTGTGAGATTCCACTGCTGGAGAGCAGTATCTGTTTGGCTATGGCTGCGGTAAAGCCGAACAGCAGAATCGCCACTCCGTCATCGAACCCTGCCACAGCATACAGCGAAGAGGACAGTTTGCCCTTTGCCTTGTATTCCCTTATCACAGCAACAGTGCCGGCAGGGGCTGTGGCTGGAGCGAGAGATCCGAAAATCAGTGCTGTAACAATATCTCCTGTAACCAGATAAACGAGTACTGCAACAAGAATCAAAGCAGAAACAGATTCAAAGACAATTATCAGCCCTATGGATTTACCGAGAGATTTCAGCGTGGACATCTTGAGCTCATTGCCGATACTGAAGGCCACAAACCCCAGAGCTATATCTGTTATAAAGGTGAGTTCCCGCAGGTGCTCATGGTGGAACAGCTTGAGTACTGAAACACCCATTACAGTGCCAAGCAGCATGTAGCCAATTATCGATGGAAGACCAACTTTTTTGACCAGTCTGCCGGAGAACAGCCCCAGCGTAACGGCTATTCCTATAAGAGCCAGAAGGGTGAATTCGAAGCTCATTTCTCTCTTCCGATCTCACCTGCTCTGGTCAGGGCGTACTTGGCTCCTATGGGTCCGACTATTTCGAAAATAATACAGGTGGCTGTAATTGTGGTGATTACTTTGGCTGCGATTGCAGCTGCCTCCGGCGTACCAAGAGCAGTGAATTCATTCAGAACCAGCATGGAGAGTCCGATTGCAACACCAGCCTGTGAAAGAATACCGAAACCCAGGTATTTTCTTATTTTAGGTTCTGATTTTCCCGCTTTTGCTCCGAGCCATGCCCCACCCATGAGACCTGTTATTCTTGAGAGAACGTACACAGCTCCCAGCAGCCCCAGAGATGGAAGAACCGACAGTTCCAGATGTGCTCCTGCAAGAAAAAAGAAGGGAATGAACAGGAAAGGCATCCATGTTTTCAACTGTCCGACCATTGCCTTAACCATTGTTGGAGGTGTTGTATTTGTGAGAACGAACCCCAGCATCATGGATGTGAGTATCAGGGAAAGGTGAAGCCATTGTGACACTCCGATACAAATGGCAACAAACCCAAAAGTAAGAGATGGAATGTCTGTGAGAGGTTTCAGCCTCCGGCTGAGAATCGTGTACAGGTAGCCAAAAGCGCCGCCAACAACCAGACTGAGGAAAATTTCTCCGGCAGGATGAAGAATCCCCTGAAGAACAGACATGGAGTTTGCCGGGTCAAGCATGTTTCTTGCTGCGGCACTTGCAAATCCGAATATCACTATCGCAAGGCCGTCATCGAAACCAACCACAGCGTACAGAGCGCGTGTAAGGGTGCCTTTTGCTCTGTACTCCTGTATCACCGCTACTGTACCTGCAGGTGCACTGGCTGGAGCCAGTGAGCCGAAAATAAGAGCCATAGGCATGTTTTTTGTAACCAGCCACACACCAGCCGTAACCACGGCAAAGGCTGCGAAAGACTCTGCTATAATTATGTATATAATGCTTTTGCCAAGTTTTTTAAGACCCTTGACGTTCAGTTCACTTCCAATGGTGAACGCAACGAACCCAAGGGCAACATCGGTGAGAAAGCCAAGTGAATGAATGTTCTCCTTCGACATTACTCCCAGCACAGAGCTGCCCAGAACAATGCCGAGAATCATGTATCCCACAAGCGAAGGAAGATTGATTTTTTTAACCAGCCTGCCCATGTACAGGGACAGAACGGTTGCTATACCCACAAGGGCGATAAGTGGTAGTGATGGCATGATAAACCTAAAAATCCAGGGAGCCAAGAGTATGGTGCAGGTCTGTAACAGTAACCATTATATCTGTCTGTTTCCGGAAATCCCCGCAGACATATTCGATATTTCTTAAAGTCTGGTTAAGCAGAGATTCCTTCACAACAGCCATGATAATTCTGTTGAAAGTATTGAGGTCGTTGTTCCATAACCCGGCAAAAACGGGCATGTTGGACATGTATTCAGTTGATTCATGTGCTTCCAGAACCATTGCTCCGGTCAAATCGCCTGAGGCAAACACCTGCAGTACATCGTTGAACAGGTCTTCATCGCGAATAAATACATGAAGCATGCGCATTGCAGGCCCAAGCTGCTTCGCTTCTGCAGAGGAAGTACTATCCTGCAGAATACTTTCCAGAAAGTTATACAGTTCCTGCGAAGAGGTAGCTTTTCTTACTGTGCTTCTGGTTTCAGGATTTCTAAGAAGCCTTGCCATACCTGAAAGAACCTTCAGGTGTTCCTTGGGGTTGTCTTCCGGGCCGATAACAAAGGGAAATATGTTTACTTTTACATTGTCTATGGAATCGAAATCTATACCTTTTCTAGTGGTGACAATGCCAACGGCAAAAGAGTCTATGCCCTTTATTCTGCAGTGGGGGACAGCCACGCCGCTGCCAAGCCCTGTTGATGCCAGTTCTTCTCTCTCAAGCAGAAGTTTTTCCACTTCAGACGGGGCTATTCCTTTCATTGCAGGATGCTTGCACGCCATGACAGCGATCTCCGCGATGAGCTGCTTCTTGTTTTTTAAATCAGCATTAATTTCAATGGTCTCTTTTGTAAGAATATCGGTAAGATTCATCTGGTCCTCCAGTATCGTTATCCCTCTGCAGAGGGAGCTGGGTCAATCCGGCCCAGTCCTGCCAGCGGGAGCACTTCGGTAAGATCGGCAACGGTTGTAACAAGCTCAGGTTTGACAAACTCAATCTGCTCCGCCTGCCACGTAAGTGGACGCTGGACAAAGAGTGCGTTAACACCACATCCAATGGCCGGATTGATGTCTGACCTGGGGCTGTTTCCAATCATACATGCTTCGGCAGGTGCCGTTCCTGTAGAGGCAAGCAACTGTCTCAGTGTTTCTTCAGTTTTTATGGGAACTACAGTGCACTTTTCAAAAAACTGCGATATTCCCGACCGTTTGAACTTGTCTGTCTGATGGTCTTCTTCACCCATGGTGTAAACGATCATCCGTTTGCCCGACGTATACATCCTTTTGATTGAATCAAGCACACCAGGCAGTAGAACAAGTGGATGGTGAAGAAGTGAATACGATATATCATCAAGCGCGGTAAGCATATAAGGCGAGAGAACAGTGAATTTATCTTCAAGCATAGAGCGCAGCACAGACATATATGGCCGTGCTCCGTACCCTGTTACAGAGAGTCTTTCCAGATCTCTTGTGTGTATCTCAGAGACAATCTCTGCTGGCTCATAACCGAGACTGTGCATAAGTGCAGCAAAGTCGTTTTCAGCCCGTCTGAAGTAAAGGCCGCTTTCCCACAGGGTGTCGTCTGCATCGAAAATCCAGAGTTTTGCGTTTTCCAGTCCGGCATTGAAGTTCTTCATTAGACAAATATAACACATCCAGCCGCAAATGAAACGGTTTCCGTTGCTGAGGTGTGAGTAAACACAAAAACACAAGAGAATCGTTTATTCAGAAACTACAATGAAAGATATTTATGTAATCGGCCTGATAGCAGCAGGATAGTTAATCGTTCCCGCGCGAGTTAACAAAAAACTGTTGCCGAAAATATGAAATTTGGAACAGAAATACTGTAATCGCGGAATACAATGCAAGATACGCTTATACACGAGGAAAATCAAACAGCAAATTAGTGTGTAAACTCATAATATATGAAGTTGCGTAAACATGAAATTATGAAGTTCATACATTGAAGCGTGAGTATAACACAATATCCGGCCGTTGACGAGGTTCATGAAACGGCTTAGTATTTCAGTGGCAGATGCAGGTTCTAGCTGCACTGCTGTTTTGTGATTCAGCACAACCGGGTAGATGTTCTAGATCTGTTCGCAGGGAAAAATTACGTAAAAATACGGAGGGGTTATGAACAAGATAGTTTTGTCTGTTCTGACGCTGCTGGCTGTTCTGTTTTCTGCAGGATGCGGAGAGGAACTTCCGCAGCCGGTGGTAGACAATCAGGTGGACGAGGTTGCACCGGTAGAAGAATCCGCACTGAACAACATACCCATTGAGGACGTAGTTCTCAGTGCAGACGCTGTTCAACTGAAAATCGGGTTTGTGAAGCAGGATCATCACTCTGCAGTGTTTGTAGCAGCACTGCGAAGTGAAATGATGCACGACCTTTACCCGGTTTACCTGATTCCTCTGGGCGAGAACTTCTACGCCCTGATAAAGGACAATCAGCAGGTAGCCGAGATAGAGTTCATACAGTCACAGGGCGCAATTAATGTACCCAACAACATGAGCGCCGGCCTGTTCGAGATGGGCTTCGGCGGTGTTGTGCCGTTTGTAGCGAGCATCGATCAGGGAAATCCCATCAAAATAATCAGCCCCCTGCACGAGAGGGGAGACATGCTGGTTGTTCGTGCAGACAACGAAGCTGTTACAGACTGGGACAGCTTTCTAGCATGGGTTAACACTTCAGAAGAACCGGTTACAATCGGATTTAAGAGCCCCAAAGCTGTGGCACTTATAATATTTGAAACAGCTCTGTCTGAAGCTGAAGTTCCATTTGCAATGTCCGGCGGCGATGTTGAGGGAGCTAAAGTAGTTCTTTACAACGCCCAGGGGCAGCCCAACCTCAATCCAGCACTTCAGGAAGGCTTGATCGACGCTTACGTGTCAAACAACCCTGCATGCGCCATGGCAGAGTACAACGGTATCGGCAAGTCTGTTGCCGCTCTCTCAATGCTTCCTCCGGGAGATTTCCATGATCATCCGTGCTGTGCAATTGCTGCAACACAAGAGGTCATAGCGGCAAAGCCGCACGAGGTCTCGGCCGCGCTCGAGCTTTTTGCGTATGCGACAGAGTTTATCAATGAGAATCCTGAAGAGGCGGCGGCAGCAGCCTCTGAGTGGTTAGGTACTCCCCTTGAAGTGGAGCTGGTGTCCATGGCTACCAGTCTCTATGATGTTCATGTCACCGAGGCATGGACTTCCAACATGAGCACAATCATGGATCACATGAGAGGACTGAATGTTTTCAGCGGACCTCTTATGGATGCGAATGAAGTTTCTGAGATTGAGATAATCTCGGATTTCAGCCTGTTGCCGGAAGAATACAGGTAGGGGATTCTATGGACGGCAGGGCTCCGTCTGAAAGAAACACAAAGGCTTTCTGGCAGAGGATTAGAGATCTTCTGCCAGGGCTTATTATTCCCGTTCTGATTCTGGCAGCATGGTATTTTTATGTTGACGGCAGTTTTCTGCCGTCGCCTTCTGCTGTTTTTTACATACTTTTACATCCTGCAGAGGACATTCTGAGTTGCGGGTCTCTGCTCTGGAACATCGGTGTGAGTCTTGTTCGAGTTCTGCTTGGCCTTTTTATCGCTATTGTTGTGGGAACACCTTTTGGTTTCATGATGGGTGCGAACACCGGCTTCAGGAAATTTACTTCGGTTGTTACCGAGCTTGCAAGACCTCTTTCGCCAATCGCTCTGCTGCCGCTTTCAATAATAGTGTTCAAAGACACTTCGTTTACGGAAGTTCTGGGATTGAACAGTCTCAAATACACAAGGCACGTACTCAACGAGCTTCAGATCGGGATGATCTTTATACTGGCCTGGGGAGGGGTATTCCCAATTATTCTGGAAACAATGCACGGGGTACGGGGAGTAAGAAAAGTCTATGTGGAGGCTGCCCGCGTTCTTGGAGCCAGCAGAACTTTTATCTTCAGACATGTTCTTCTTCCAGCTTCACTTCCGGACATTTTTACCGGTTACAGAATGGCTGTGGGCAGATGCTGGATGGTGATAATCGCTGCGGAAATGCTTCCCGGTACCAATTCCGGTATAGGTTATCTGCTGCGGTATTCTTACCAGCTTTCCAGACTGGATATCATGATCGCCTGCATTCTCATTATCGCTGTTATAGGTTTTGTTTTTTCACGTGGACTGGAGTATGCCGGAGACCGGTGGCTGCTCTTGAGAGCAAGGGAGCGGTAGATGATATCTTTCAGCTTCCTGGGAATTGAGAAATCGTACAGCGATCCGTCAGGTAAGAAACTGCGGGTACTGGGTCCTGTAGATCTGACTGTGGAAAGTGGCCAGTTTCTGTGTCTGCTGGGTCCCACCGGATGCGGGAAAACCACTTTGCTTCGTATCCTGTCCCGTCTTGAATCGGCAGACAGCGGGAAAATAGCCATGGGAAGCGGTAATCTGGGGTATGTTTTTCAACAGGGTGCTCTGTTTCCATGGATGACAGTGGAATCCAATGTGATGTTTCCCCTGAAAGCAAAAGGTGTAAAGCCGGGATTGTGCAGATCCCGGGCCGGGGAAATGCTGAGAAAAGTAGGGCTTTACGAATTTCGCAGGAGTTTTCCACACGAGTTATCCGGAGGAATGCAGCAGAGAACTGCGCTGGCAAGAGGGCTTGTTACCGAGCCGGATATTCTTTTGCTCGATGAGCCTTTTGCCTCTCTGGATACAAGAACAGGTATCAACCTGCAGGAAATGCTGAGAAAACTGTGCCGGAGTCTGTCTACAACTGTGGTTTTTGTTACACACAACATTGAAGAAGCTGTGTATATGGCAGACAGGATAGTAGTAATGGGGCACAGACCTGGAAGAATAGTACGTGACGAGATCCTCAGTCTGGAGTGGCCCAGAGACCGTCTTTCAAGTGACTTCACCGGCGTATTGCTGTCGTTCAGACAGACATTTGAGGAACTGGTGGATCAGTAAACTACTTTACTTTCCTGAAATGCAGCAGAAGCAGGAATGCTATCGTATCCAGTGAGACCAGGGTAGCAAGTGTCTGACCGTCTCCATAATTATTAATCCCAAAGCCGAACCGCAGAATGATAAAGACAAGAGTTCCCAACTTATACCTCCTGATTAAACAGTGATGACAAATACCTGAACCTCTCCCATGTATGTATATTAACACCCCTTGATTGTATAGGCAACCTGAGTTGTTGAAAGGCTGGTGATGCTTTTTTGAACGGTAGAATTGTCGACGATGGCAATACAGTCAGTCTTTCCGGAAGATTTACAGTAAGAGACCTCAAGAGAGTAACCCGGGCGCTGGGAACAGGCGCAACGCAAAGCACCATCGTAGATTTCAGTAACTGTCAGAGCATGGACACCTCCATAGCAGTACGCATCTGGTCAATAATCGAGGCTGCTGAGGCGTCAGGAAGAGTGTTCAAACTCACTGGAATGAACAGCGATACACAACAGATATTTGACAGATTCAAAGTCATTGACGACTGGCCTGCTCCGCCAGTGGAGGATCACACCCTTCTTTACAATTTTGAAGACATTGGTGACAAGGTTCTTGCAACATGGCGTACTGTGTACGGGCTGGCAGTTTTTGCTGGAAAAGCATTCAAGGCTCTTTTCTCCGGGAAATTCAGAGGTTCAATAACAGCGTACTACATGGAGCAGTCCGGGGTGATGGCTATACCTATAATTATTACGCTGAACTGGTTGATGGGTGTTGTTCTGGGTTATCAGGCAGGGTACCAGATGAGTCAGTTCGGCGGCGAACTGTTCATGCCTGCCCTTCTGGCGTACAGTATCTGCTGGGACATAGCACCGATGATGACCGCTGTTCTCGTTGCCGGAAGATCAGGTTCTGCCTTTGCCGCAGAAATAGGAACTATGAAAGTGCGCCAGGAGATCGATGCTCTGGAAGTCATGGGTTTTAATATCTATGGCTTCATTGTTACACCCAAGATGATTGCACTGTTTGCAGTGATGCCTCTTCTTATCACGGCCGCAAACTTCGCCGGTATGGCAGGAGGTCTTGCAGCCGGGGGCATGTTCCTGAAGATGCCGGCGGTTGTCTACATTGCCGAGGTAAAAAAAGCAATTATTCCCTTCGACCTTTACTGGGGTGTGATCAAGGGCTTTTTCTACTCCACGATTATTTCCATAACCGGTTCGTACATGGGAATGCGGGTTCGGGGCGGACCGGCCTCTGTTGGAAGAGCAACGACTTCAGCAGTTGTTGTAAGTATTTTCCTTGTAATTCTGGTGGACGCACTGCTCTCCCTTCTGTTTATTCACATAAGACCGGGGCTGACACTGTGAGTGACAAGATTATTCAGGTCGAGTCTCTTACCGGCGGTTACGACGGTAAAGTAGTTCTTAAAGATGTGACCATGGAAGCTGTCAGAGGAGAAGTTCTTGTTATTGTGGGAAGAAGCGGTTGTGGCAAGTCAACCACTATCAACTACATGCTTGGTCTGCAGAAGCCTTATTCCGGGAAAATATATTTTGACGGTGCTGATATATGGAGCAGTCCTGAGGCACTCATATCAGCCAGGCGCAGATGGGGTGTTCTTTTTCAGTCAGGGGCCCTTCTGGGAAACTACACAGTGGTAGAGAATGTAATGCTGCCTTTGAAAGAGTTTACCAGTCTGACCAGAGCTGAGATGAGAGATGTCGCGATGAGTAAACTGGAGCTTGTGGGCATGGCTCATGCTGCCAGCGAGAACTCTCTTGAAATCTCAGGAGGAATGCAGAAAAGGGCCGGTCTTGCGAGAGCAATGGTTCTCGACCCGGAGATACTGTTTTTCGATGAGCCTTCCGCAGGTCTTGATCCGGTGACTTCCGCAGAGCTTGACAACACAATACTGTCGGTGAACAGATCCCTTGGTACCACTTTGATCATTGTTACACACGAGCTGTACAGTATTTTTGCCATCTCAGACAGAGTTATTATGCTTGACTCGGAGGCACAGGGTATAATTGCTTCCGGAACGGCCCGCGATCTGGCTGATCATTCTGAAGATCCCAGGGTCAGGTCCTTTTTTGGAAGAAAGATTGGAGAGTAGTAATGGCATTGCAAGCCAATAAACTGCGACTTGGCGTGTTCTTCGTGCTGATTATGACTCTTTTCATTGGAGCTATATTCTGGCTGGTGGGAGGTTTTACAAAGGATCCCAGCACCGAGTATGCCTGCTATTACCCCTGGAGTGTCAGCGGGTTGAATGTTGGAAGTTCGGTTAACTACAATGGTGTACCTGTTGGTTCAGTAATTTCAATTGGAATTGCTCCGGATGGCAGGCTCGTAAAGGTTGTTCTTCAGATTGTTGACGATAAATTCAAAGTAGACGAAACAATTGTTGCTTCACTCTATGTAACAGGTATAACCGGTTTGAGAAATGTTAACCTTGAGAGTCTTCCCGACTCCATAGGGAGACAATACAGACAGGACCAGCTCTCATTTGAATCTGACCTTCCGGTTATTCCAGTTCGCTCAGGGACCGTGCAGTCGGTAACCACCGGTATAACGAGATTGTTTGAAATAATGGAAAGTATCGATGCAAAGGAACTCAACGACCAGGCGATTCTTGCACTTACAAGGATAAACGTTATCCTTGAAGATGTTGAGTATGACTCTATCGGATTCAGAATTTCCAGCACCATAGATAAAATTGACCTGCTTCTGATCACTTACAACAATCTCGGTGTGGAGTTATCATCCGCTCTGGGTGGAATGACCGGTGATGTAGCGCCACTTCTGTCCGATATACATTCTTTTATGGATGAGCTTACAGTGCTCAGTTCAACTCTGTCATACATGGCCGACGATCTGGAAAGCACTTTTGACGATACTGAAGTAATACTTCACGAGATCAGCGTTATGCTGCCAACACTCAACAGAATGCTGGAAGGTCTTTTCTCCAGTTCCAGTGGAGAGGATGTATGGAGATGAAAATAGTTAAAACTCTTTTCCTTGCGGTTCTTATGGTCAGCTCGAGCTGCATCACAGTGAATGTTCCCCTTGGTGGAGGAGATACAGAGCCGTCTTTCAAATGGCAGCTGCAGTGGGATGCCCCGCAGGAGAACAGTGTTGTTGCTTTTTCCAGCGCCATTCGGGTTAAAGACCTCGATGCTTCAGGCAGCTATCAGTTGTCCGGTATGGTTGTAAGACGCATGGACGGTACACTTACAGAAAGTTCCAGCAACAGGTGGTCTGCAAGACCTGGTTCCATGCTCAGCGAATTGCTTTCAAGGGATCTTCTTCTCTCTGGGGAGTACCCTGCAGTTTTCAGAACTGCGGCAAGCCTTGACAATATGATTACCTTAGAGGGCTACGTACGGGAATTTGGTGCAACGCAGGTTGACAGCCTCACATGGATAGCTGTTCTTGATGTTGATGTTACACTGTTTGGAAGCAGAGGATCACAGGTGATACTTCAGAACAACTACAGGTACGAAAGAAGATTGGCTGAACCTGGATTCAAATCCCTGGCCGACCAGATGTCGGTGCTTGGGGAAATCTGGTCTGAAGAGGTAATGCGTGACCTGGCATCTGCGCAGTCACACCGATAGGAGTACAATTGGGTTTTTTCAGCAGAAAGACAAAATCATCGGGTAGTACCCCGAGAACTGCACCGCCGTTTGACAACATGAACAATTTTATTGTGATTGTGCTGGACAGCTGCAGGTACGATTCGTTTATGCAGGCGGCTCCTTCCACTATCATGAAACTTGGTGCAGTGGAAGACAGGTACAGTTATGCAACATGGACTGCACCATCACACTACAACCTGCTCATGGGTCTTATGCCCCACACAAGTCCCAGAGGTGTTTTTGCAAGCGAATACTACAAACACGACTTCATAAAGTACAACGAGAGACTCGGAGCGGAGAACATAGAGTTTAAAAGTCTTGTTCCCCGGCTGTGGCTCCCGGATTTTCTTCAGAGAACCATGGGTTACAGAACCCACGCAATGGTTTCTCTTCCGGTTCTCAACAGCATGACACCTGTAAACCGGGGGTTCGACACTTTCAGGCTTATGGACAAACACAACGATATGAATGCCATGCTCGACCTCATGACATTTCCGTCGGACAGACCCAGTTTTTACATGCTGAATGTAGGAGAGACGCACTACCCCTATGCCAGGCCCACGGAAGACAAGAACGAGTGGCCACGAATAAGCGGAGTTCACGGAGTGTTCAAACATCTTGACGATCATATTGTAGACGGCTGTATTGAAGAGAGTACCACTGGAGCAAAGCAGTTCTTTGATCAGAAGGAAATGGATATGCTCAGAGGCCGTCAGATAGACACAGTCAGGTATCTCGATACAGTTTTTGAGAGGCTTTTTGATATTGTTCCCCCAAACACATGGATAACTGTTACTGCAGATCACGGGGAACTTTTTGGCGAAGAGGGGTATTTCGGACATGGTCCTATTTTTTCAGAGAAGGTTTTCCAGGTTCCCTTCCTGGAAGGCAGAATAAGGTAAGGAGAGTTTATGTCAAAAAAACGAACAATGAAATTCAAAGCAGAAACAAGGCGGGTTCTCGACCTTGTTATCCACAGCCTTTACTCAAATAAAGATATTTTTCTCCGTGAGCTGGTCTCCAACTCGTCTGATGCAATAGACAGACTCAGGTATCTTGCTCTCGATGATCCCGATCTTCTGGAAGAAGAGTATACACCTGAAATTTTGATCAGTATCGACAAGGATGCAAACACCCTTACCGTTGCAGACAACGGCATTGGAATGAACGACGAAGACCTTAAGAACAATCTTGGAACCGTTGCATCTTCCGGAACCATCAAGTTCCTTGAAGAAGCGGCGACTAATGCAATACAGCCGGAGCTTATCGGTAAGTTCGGCGTGGGGTTCTACTCAGCTTTCATGGTGGCGGACACTGTAACCGTTCACAGCCGCAGAGCAGGGGAGGAATCCGGCTGGATCTGGGTAAGCGGCGATACAGAGGGCTACACGATACAACCGGCTGAAAACCTTCCTGTGGGTACATCAATCACCCTTCAGATGAAGGAAGATGCTTCAGAGTACCTTGATAACTGGAAGATTGAATCTCTTGTTAAACACTACTCGGATTTTGTAAGCAACCCGGTGTTTATCCGTAAAGAAGAAACAGACGATGACGGAAGCACACAGGAGAAAAACAGCCAGATTAACACTGGAACTCCTGTATGGCTCCGTTCACCGTCTGATGTGGATGATGCCGAGTACAACACCTTCTATTCCCACCTGACCCATGATCACGCAGAGCCTATGGACAGGTTCTGGTACCACGGCGAGGGAACCATAGAGTTTTATTCTCTTGTGTTTATTCCTGCTTCAAGAGGAATGGATATCATGATTCCGGACAGAAGGCCCGGTCTCAGTCTGTATGCCCGCAAGGTAATGATCATGGAAAGAGCTGAAAGCATTCTGCCTGCGTATCTGCATTTTATCCGCGGAGTTGTTGAAAGTCCAGATGTTTCTCTTAACGTTTCCAGGGAGATGCTTCAGCAGGACAGGGTTCTTAAAACTGTAAACAAGGTTCTTACCCGGAAAATACTGGATCACCTCAGTGAGATGCTGGAGCAGGACAGGGAGAAGTACGACAAATTCTTTGATCTCTATGGTGATTTTCTGAAAGAGGGCGTTTATTCCGACTACGAGCGCAGGGAAGACCTGGCCTCTCTTCTTGTGTTCGATACATCGAATTCGGAAGAACGCAGACTGCTTACAGACATCGTTGAAAAACTGCCTGAAGACGGTTCCGTTTACTACCTGGGAGGGGCTTCTCTCGATGAATTGAAGAGGTCTCCACATCTGGAATCTGCAGGAGACAACGAGGTTCTTCTGCTCTACGGTCCTGTTGATCTTCTTGCCCTTGAGTCTCTGGCGGAATTCAAGGGAAGAAAGTTTGTTAATCTGGCCAGTGAAGCAAACGAAAAAGATCTATCGAAAGAAGACAAACAGGTAAGAGACAAGGCTGAAAAAGAGCACGCGGAACTCATTCAGTCTATCAAAGACATACTTGGCGACAGGGTTTCAGGTGTACGGTTCTCTCCCAGACTCAGGGAGACTCCCTGCATTCTTGTGGCAGCGCAGGATGACCCCGGTGAGATGATGAAGATGATGATGAGGGCAATGAACCAGGATGCTCCGGAGACAAAGAGAATACTGGAGCTGAATCCCGCTCATCCCATGCTGGCTTCACTTGAAACACTGAGTTCCAGCGGTGAGGTTTCTGAATCTTTCAAAGACAGGGTTGAAATGCTTCTTGAGCTTGCAAGGGTTCTTTCGGGTTTAAAACCGGATGATCCGGCCCGTTTTGGCAGGTATGTTGCCGAACTTATGGGTTAGCACCGGCAGTTTAATGCAGGGGGAGTGCAAATGCAGTATCTAATCATTGTTGTTGTGTCTGTGCTTCCCGGTCTTGGATGGCTGTGGTTTTTCTACAGAGCAGACAAGTGCGAACCGGAGCCCAAGAAGCTGGTGCTCAGAACTTTCTTTCTGGGGGTTCTTGTAGCCATAGCTCTTGGTACCTCATTTGAGGGTTTACCCTTTCCATGGGGTCCTGCACAGTATGCAGCGGTACTGTGGGCTCCTGTCGTAGAGGAATCAGCTAAATTCCTCATAGTGTTCTGGACAGTGTTTTCCAGAAAAGACTTCAACGAGCCCATGGACGGTATCGTTTACGCTGCTTCCGCCGCACTTGGTTTCGCCGCCTGTGAGAATGCTTTTTATGTTCTTTCAAGCTGGCACGGAGGCAGTCCTGAAATGGGTATGTTTACCCTTCTTGCCCGTTCGGTGTTCAGCGTTCCAGGTCATGCACTGTTCTCGGCATTTTTCGGTGCTGCCCTTGGCTTTGCAAAGGGACGAAAAGGTGTCAAACCGGTTCTTATGGTAGCTGCCGGGCTTCTTCTTTCAATGATTGTCCATGGCCTGTTCAACTGGTTGAGCATGGAGAATATTTTCGGCGGGCTGCTGTTTGTTGTTTTTATGGGTCTTTTGTGGAGGCTGGTCTACAGAAAACTTGTTGTTCCAGCCCTGAACTCTTCACCGTTTAAGAAAGCGCTGGAGTAGACAGGAAGGTTAATGATCAGGAAATTTACGGTGTTTTCTCTCAACATATCCCCTGCAAAGGGAACGGAAAAAGTTCCGGTTGAATCGGTAAGAGTTACTTCAGCAGGGTTTGAGAATGATGCCCATGCAGGTAACTGGCACAGGCAGATTAGCCTGCTTGATCAGGAGAGTGTAGAGTCTTTTGCATCAGCGAGCAACCTGACAATAAAACCAGGGGATTTCGGAGAAAATATTACGATCGAGGGTATAGATATCACTTTGCTGGTTCCTGGAAAATTTATTGCGGGTCCCGGTGGATTGCGTCTTGAAGTTACCCAGGTGGGAAAGGAATGCCACGGTGACGACTGCACCATCTTCCAGAAAGTAGGCAAGTGCATTATGCCTGCAAGAGGTGTGTTCTGCCGTGTTGTTTCTCCCGGGGTATTACACAAAAATGATACGCTTGAACTTGCTGAAACACAACAGCAATCTGAAAACTGAAAGAGGGTTCCATGTCGATATTCAGCGAATTGAAACAAGCTGTCACCAGGAACATTGATCGGATGACAGGTTCCGGTGCCCAGTACACCGATGTCCGGTGGTATCAGGATGACAGCTCTGAAATGCTTGTTATGCTTGACGGAAATCTGGAGGGGAATGATACCTCAGCGGAAAGCGGTCTTGGTGTCAGAGTGCTTTACGGTGGCGCCTGGGGCTTCGCGGCAACAAGCCGTACCGCCGATGTGGATTCATGTTTCGACAGAGCAATGTCCAATGCAGTTTCCGCTTCTAAGCTTGTAAAAGTAAGGCTTGATATGGGGAGCAAGCTGGGTCACACCGGCAGTTACACTTCTCCCCATCAGGTCGATCCCATTGATGTGAGTCTTTCGGAGAAAGTGGATTTTCTTAGAAGTGTTGACGAGTCTCTTACCGAAGACTGGATTCTTCGCAGAATGCTCAGGGTACAGTTCCAGAGAATGATCATCCATTTCTGGAGCAGTGAGGGTACCTACACAATGAAGAAACTCATCAACACATTTGCACACATGACTGCTCTTGCTATGGACACTGATCATCAGATGCAGAGACGCTCTAAAACTCTGGTGTGTGAAACAGGCGGTACAAGGGGCTGGGAGATGCTTACCAACCCTGCTCTGTGGAGCGGCCACGCAGAACGGGTAAAGAAGGAACTGAAGGAGATTCTCGCTGCGCCTGAACTTGAATACGGCACGAGGTCGGTTATTCTTCTTCCCGGTCAGGGTCATCTGCAGGTTCATGAGACCATAGGTCATCCACTTGAACTTGACAGAATACTGGGATACGAGCTTTCCTATGCAGGAGGCAGCTTTGTAAATCTCGATTCCTTTGGAAAACTGAAGTACGGGTCAGACAAGCTGAATGTCAGTGCATACGGATCCATAGTGAACAGTCCTGGAACATTCGGTTTTGATGCAGAGGGAACACCGGAGCGTGACTACCTTCTGATAGACAAGGGTGTTCTGGTAAACTGTCTAACATCAAGAGCCATGATCAGCGAAGCCAACCAGAGAGCCGGACGGGAAGTGTTTACAGAAAGCGGTGGTGCCAGCAGATCAACATCATTCTACAGGGCACCGATTGACAGAATGACAAATGTTAACATTTTGCCGGGACCTGACGGAACTCTGAAAGACATCATCAAAACTACGGAAGACGGAATAATTGTAGACAATCCCACAAGCTGGTCCATCGGATCAAACAGAGAGCACTTCCACTTTGGATGCGAGATTGCATGGGAAGTGAAGAACGGAGAGATCACCAGGGTTCTCAGAAATCCTTCCTACCAGGGTCACACCGTGGAGTTCTACAACAACCTTTCGGCAGTGGGAGATCAGTCTACATGGGTTGTTGAGCAGGTGGAGAACTGTGGCAAAGGTGAGCCCAATCAGGTTATGGAACTGGGACACGGTGTTCCTGTGATCAAGTTCGATAATGTTATTTCCGGAGAAAGGAAGTAGATCATGATGAACGATAAACTCCGAACCATGATCACAGGTGCAAGAGACCTTGCCAGGGACCGTGGGATAAAGGCATCCAT
>JAGGYZ010000032.1 GCA_021162285.1 Candidatus Fermentibacteraceae bacterium | reverse complement strand
GCCTCCGGCCTTAGAAATTCCTCGGACTGGTCGTAAAGAGTCCACTTTACGAAAGTTCTGAATCCCAGCCCTCTCTTCAGATTGTCTGCAAGAAGAATGTGTGAGGCAATTCCGTCACCTGCAGGAACGGGGTTGCGGTGAACAACCCACACCCTGATAAAGGCAGCCGCAAGCAGTATGGAAATCACACCAATGAAATATGTTTTTTTGCCCATGCCAGCTAATTTACTGAAAACACCCTCTGTGAGCAAAGATCAAACCTGCGTTGTACTTGACTTTGCAAGGTGTTTCCCGGTAGAAAACAGCAGGAGGTGTGAAGTGGAACTGAAAATTGCCACATGGAATGTAAACTCCGTCAGGGCAAGACTGTCTGTTGTAATAAGATGGCTTGAAAAGGAAAAACCGGATGTTTTATGCATGCAGGAGTTGAAAGCCACTTTGGAGCAGTTCCCATTTGAAGAATTCGAAAACCTTGGTTATCACTGTGCTGTAAACGGTCAGGTCAGGTGGAACGGTGTTGCCGTTGTTTCACTCTCTGAACCTGCAGCCATAGAAACAGATCTCAACGGTTTTCTTCCAGAACAGAGCAGGATGATCTCCACCGGAATTCACGGAATCAGGCTGATAAATGTGTATGTGCCCAATGGAAGCGAGGTAGATGACCCGCGGTTTAAAGACAAACTCCGGTACTACGAGGTTCTCAGAAACTATGCCGAAGGCTTCGACAGACCTACTGTAATAGTGGGAGATTTCAATGTTGCCCCGGGACCGGATGACACGCACTCCCCGGAACAGCAGGACGGTACTGTCTGCTACCATCCTTTGGAGCGGAAACAGATTCAATTGTTCGAAAAGCACGGATTCAGAGATGTTTTCAGAAAGTATCATCCACAGGGAAAAGCCTACAGCTGGTGGGATTACAGAGCTGCTTCCTTCAGAAGAAACCGGGGAATGAGGCTGGATCTTGTACTTGCCGACGAAACTGCGATGGAAAGAATTACTGACTGTTTTATAGACAAAGAACCCAGAAAATGGGAGAAACCGTCAGACCACACACCGGTGCTTTTCAAAATAGAAGTTTCGGAATAGAATACTACCGATGGAAGTATCACAATTGAAACATCGTCTACGAAGGGACAGCAATGAAAACTGTATTTGTTCTACTGCTCATAGTGGCTTCATTTGCCTGGTGTGAACTGGAACTGGAGCTTGCGCACATTCAGGTTCATGAGTGGGGAGTTCTTACCCTCGGCAGCACAAACCCTGTGTTGTCATCTGTACCTGGAACGCCATCGCCGGTTATCACATCTGACAGCATGGGTTCCGGGGGCGGAGCGGGCCTTCTCCGGGCTCCGGTTCTTTACTTTCACGGACCAGCATTTTCAGGAACAGTCACGGTAAGGACAGACAACGGTTCCATTTTCGATATCTACCCCTCTGTACCTGATACGGACAGAGACCACAGCCACTGCACCTGGACAGCTGATTTCAGCTACAACGACATACAGGAGTACCCCGACTTCCATGGCATGGCACCAGGTGAATGGAACTACGACCTGTGGAGAGAAGTTTACGCCCTGAGTATCAGTGGTGCCAACGACTGGAATGACAAATTTTTATACTATGAAACAGCTCCTCAATCAATAGACTTTCTGCCTTACTCTCCTGCAAAGGAAAGTTTGAGCGAAGAATACATGGGCGTTGAGGCCATGATCATACAGAGACGAAATGAAGGGATATTCCTGGCACAGTGCACCCTTGGTGATGTGGTGTACGGAGGCAATATCGAATACACAGAGATGAACACCAATGAACCTATTGTGAATGTTCTCCACAGATGGTCAGCTAACATCCTTGAAGCCGACGAAGTGGAAGCACTCTGGAACACATGGTCTGCCTGGATGTTCCGGGAGTACATCTACGAACAGGGTTACGGCAGCGGTCTTCTCATGTACAGGATTCCCGATGAACTTACCGAGAAACTCAGTGTGATCTCCGTTTCTCCCGAGGAAGTCGACTATCCTGTAGACATCTCGCGCTACCTGCTGGTTGCAATGCCCTTCCGGGGAGAATACTGATGCTGCCGCTGCTGTTCCCTTTCATGGTTGACACAGTTGAAATTCCCCCTCCCGATCTTAATGACCTGTTCGTAAACGAGTGGGGAGTTGTGGTATTCAGCACCGAAGGAACAACAGTTGCCGGTGCTCCTGATGAATACGGCAACATCCACGGTGGTAGACAAATCTACGGTGACCTTGCAGTGGATGCACCTGTGGTCTGGATACACGGCGGGTTCTTCGAAGATGCGACTCTTACCGTTAAAATTCCACAGGGTTCACTGACTGCCCTTTTCCCTGAACCGGATCTGACTTCCGGTACAGAGATGACTGTAGCCGCCTCGTGGAATATATCCGCCCGTCCCCCTGTACCCATGAGCGAGAGGCCTGCTCCTGATGTTCCCGCTGGAACTCCGTTTGAATGGGCAATGGAGTACTGGCGAGAGGTACCATCAATGGAACTGTACTTCCCCGCTTCAGAGGAATACAGATCGAATTTCCTGTACTACGAAATCGGTATTCCGTACTGGAACCCTCCTGAAAGTATTTACGAGGCAAGAACTCTTGCAGG
>JAGGYZ010000252.1 GCA_021162285.1 Candidatus Fermentibacteraceae bacterium | reverse complement strand
GTACTGTGGAGATTCGTCTGGAACAAGAACCGTTTCTTCAGGTTTAAGAACCTGGATTCTGCTCTTGAACTGCTCTTCAATCTCGGTGAGAAAAACCGCTTCTTTGTCGCGGACCAGTTCAGATATTCCAATAGCAGATATCGCCTGGCCGCCTGTTGAAGTACGATCAACCCGCCTGACAACCCATTCAGCATCTCTCACAAGAATTCTTGCACCTGGGGCAACTGTATTCATCAAATATATGTTCCCTGCAAAAGTCTATCTCTCTATAAATCTGCATTGTTCATGTCTCTGCATTATTAAACTTTTCCAGCGATGAAGCAAGCTCTAATTCTCTGAATTACTGGGCATTTTAGTCATGATCTTGCTTTTACTATGAACTCATGAGAAAATTGATAAGATGAATTCTTTTATTCAGAACAGTTTCCAATTTCAAGCTGCATCCTTTCGAAACACCGAAAGATTACATAACATCCAGATATTCTTTGCCAAACCTCCTCAGCAGAGACGAAAAGGTGTAAGGATAATTTATCAAGGTTGATTACTTGATAAACCTTGCGTGATTCAATACAGATTCTGTATTATTTCAGAAAGGCAAACTTCCATCTTTTGTGAGGGTTATCAAACTTGATTTCTTCTTTTCTGAAATGCTCTGGATCCCAGTCTTCACCGGCCCATACGCGATACTCCTCATATTCTTCGCCATCTGGGTCCGAGAGTATTTTAATCAATTCTGTGTACCCTCTGATTCCTCCGCAGTCTTCACGTGGGCAAGACCTTTCACCTCCTGTGCAACATGGATACTTCTGCCCCTTTTCTTTGAAAATGTAACCCTCCAGTTTGACAGTGTGATGCCAGTCATCACCGTAGTCGTACAGGTAATCCGCTGTTATTCCCAGATCATTGAAGTAGCTTGCCACATGAATCTCCCAGCCGGGGAATACTTCAGGGAGATCTCCGGGGGTATCAAAATCAGGAATACCTATGTTCACAGCTTTGTGTTTTGCTTTTGCTTTAATTGTGAAGTGATGCAGGTGGTAATCAAGCCAGCCCATTGAATCCTGAATTGCTACATGCAGATCCCAGAAATTGTAATTTGACGGTACAAGTATTCTCCTCCAGATAGTCGGTTCTATGTTCTTCATTGTAACGAGGAACTGCATCACACAGTTGTTGTATGGTACCAGAGAAGGGGATTTCTCGTAGTTCATGATATACCCGTTTTTTATGTAGTTTTTGTCAAATCTGCTCACTTTGTCTCCTTCCGTCTGCGCTGGATTTCCTGTCTATAACCCAATAGGTACCGTTACTGTTCAAGGCTGTGATTTACTTCACCTGTGTGTTCCTGCAGATGTTGCCCATTTCCAGAAAGGGATAACTGTCACGGTCCTGTTCTGATCCAGAGTAACTGTATCTTCCTGATCAAAGGTGATTATTATCCCGGAATCTCTCTGGAAGAATTCCATGGCTTCACAGAGGCCTGCAAATTCTCTTTCTCTGTTATCATCGCTGAGGTGCCAGCAGACCTGCACGCAGTCGTACTTTCCATTGTTATTTTTCTGGACAAAGTCACACTCTCCCCTGCCTTCAAAATACCACACCTGACTATTTCCAAGAAGCTGTATGAACACGGCGGTTTCAAGCATATGCCCTCTGTTTGGTGAAATTTTAAAAGCTATCGCATTGCTCAACCCCTGGTCAACTGGATATACTTTCCTGGGCGCAAGCATGCTTCGCTTCAGCGACCAGTCAAATCTGCGAACCTGAAACAGCAGATACACATCCTCCATATAACCAAGGTATTCCTTTACCGAAGTGGGGCTTTTAAAACCAATCCTTCGAGCCAGTTTTCCATAGGATATCTTTGCCCCGGGATTGGACATAAGATAAAGGGCCAGATCCTGTATTCTTTGCTTTTCCTGTATCCCGTGCCTTGCAATGATATCTCTGATAAGAATATCCTTGAATAACTGCTCCAGAAGCTCACGCCTTTGATGAATCAGGTATTCAGGAAAGCCACCGGATTCAGTGTATTCGAAACTTTTCTGAAGCATGAGTTCTGTACCGGCAGTTGTGGAAACACTTTGCGGCAGGTTAAAATGCATCAGAGATTCACTGAATGAAAATGGAAACAATTCCTGTTTGAGGTATCTACCAGTGAGATGACTTCCAAGTTCATTGCTGAGGAGAGAACTGTTTGATCCAGTAACAACGATTCTTGCGCCATTGTCATGCATTCTGCGCAAAAAGCGTTCCCATACAGGTGCGAGTTGAATCTCATCAAACAGGTAAATGACTTCTTTGCGTTGTTTGGAAAAAAGGGTGATAAGTACTTCGTAATCAGACTCTGAAAAGCCAGAGAACCTGATATCATCAAAATTCAAGTATACGAAGCCGCCATTTGCCTCTTCAGCAATTTGCCTGAGAAGAGTAGATTTACCGCATCTCCGAATACCGGTGATCGCAATAATTCTGCACAGATTAAGCAGATTATTCCAGGCGACTTCTCTGGGAGTTCCGGTTTTCTTTGATAGAAACTCCTCTCGCTGATCATTTATCAACCTCTGCAGATACGTGGTTTCCATTTATCCTCCTGTCTTAACCTTACATACAGATACCTACATTGTCAATGTTGGTTATGCGGTACAATCCAGCATTTCCATTGGTGGTTCTTTGACCAATCGCAGCATCACCTTTCTTGTGCTTCTGAATGCATGCTGTATCAATTCGTTTGCTTTGTTCTTTCGAAGGCTGATCTTCTGTTTTACAGCAAGCTCTGATTTCTTTAATTGCAACTCGATTTCCTCAAAGTTCCCAGTATTCTCTGAGTTCTCATGAAATCAGATTGAAGCTGCCTCCTGCTGTCCTCAGGATTGGTTTAATCAGAAGCCGTAGCCGAAACCCAGCTGAAGGATTGGAGCCCAGGGTATGCTTCCAATAGCGTTGTCAAATAAAATGCCACCGGCAACCAGCTTTGTGTAGAAGTTGTTTTCGATTGATTGCCTGTATTCAGCGGTGAGTGTGTAGAGTGTTGTTGCATTAACAATGTCCAGATTTGCTGATGCATAACCGATCCCGGCTGCCAGACGGAAGGATCCGATCTTTCTGGTGTATGCGAAACGGTTGACTACTCCGAGGGTTGTTGAGAGACCAATTGCGTTATTCTTTGAAAGTGCATATTCATACGTCACATCAGGGTACATGTATATTTCGGGATAAGGTATGAACGCAATAGAAAAGGAATGACGGTTGAATTCTTCAGCAAAGGAAACTGCTGTCAGAAGTATCAGAATTGTTATTGCTGTTCGCATGCTGTTCCTTCTATTATGTGTTTTGTCTGTTCTGTACCTGGCTGCTTTGCCGGTTACTTCTTCAGGGCTTTTCCTCATCTACAGTATTATATAGCTTTTTCCGGCAGTTTCTGCAGATCCCCGTATACCAGGTGAAACGGGTGCTGAAATCGGACATTCATCACAAAAAAGGCCGCTGTATCAGTGTGTCGTTTCCCGCTTTTTATTTGCTGCTCGCTTTTTTCAGTGTCGTGGATACTGGTGTTTTTCTTCCACAACGGTGTTCTTCCTATTTCCTGAATTTCTCCTTTACTGCAAAAATTGTCTTTCTCCGGCAAAGACACGCTGCAAAACCAGACACGGTAAATTCCGGCACTTTCCTGCCCGGCCTTGAAAAGAGGGTGCTGTTACCGGTTACTACTGTGTATGGAAGCTTATTTTGTGATCACTGCTCTGCTTTTCAGCAATCCTGTTGTGTCGGAGGTCTGTTCCAATCCTCCCAACGAAACAACAGGTGAATTTGTAGAGCTGTACAACGATTCATCTGTGCCTCTGGATATTTCAGGATACACTTTAACAGATGGAGATGCTCTGGATGACATACTTCCATGGGCAGGTGTATTTCCACAGGGAGATGTGGTTACCGGAACCACTGTTGTTCCTTCTGGCGGGTACGCTGTTCTTCTGGAAGAAGACTACCCGCTTGACCCGTGGCTTACTTTTCCCGCAGGAACGGTGATTCTTACAACAGGCGACCATTCCATCTGCAACGGCCTTGCAGCTTCCTCAGACCCGCTCACGCTGTATCTCGCTTCGGGAACAACGCAGGCCGATGCAG
>JAGGYZ010000002.1 GCA_021162285.1 Candidatus Fermentibacteraceae bacterium | reverse complement strand
GTCACTTGTTGAAGAAATAGGGCTTGCCTCGGAACAGGTAAAGATGCTTGTTACTTCCAGAACAAGACTGAACATTGTCGGCGAATTCGTCTATGAGCTGTCAGGCATGACTATCCCGGAAGAGGATACTCCGGAACTTCTTTTCTCTTCACCGCCGGTGAGGCTGTTCCTGTCCAATCCGGATGTTGACGGGAAACTTGATCTGGATGACTTGAAAACAGTTGTACAGATATGCAGGTCAGTTAACGGTGTACCGCTGGGGATCGTTCTGGCATCATCCTGGCTTATCGAAATGACACCTCCGGAAATACTGCGCCGGATTTCCGAAACAGAAGATCTTCTTAACAGAGAAACAGCACACAGGGAGAGAAGGCACAGCAGCCTGAGACGGGTATTTGATTACAGCTGGATGCTGCTTTCCCGCGAGGAACGAATTCTTTTTGCGGAACTGTCCGTGTTTCGCGGGGGATTCAGTGAAGAGGCAGTTGAATTTGTTACGGGAAAATCCGGGAAAATCCTCCAGGGTCTCAGAAACAAGTCACTTCTTCAAATTGACGCAAAGGGTACTTACTCCCTGCATCAGCTTCTTCACACTTTCAGCACCAGTAAACTGGAACCCCGGACCACACGGAAAAAAACTCTGGTTGTTCGTCATGCAGAATACTTCTGCGGACTTCTGAAAAACAATGAAAAAGCGCTTCTCAGAGAAGATTCTTCAGAGGCCATGGAAGAAATAACGAAAAGTCTATCAGAGATACGAGCAGCGGTGGCCGTTGCGGTAGAGTTGAAACTGGTGGAAGCGTTTCTTGCAGCCAGCAATTCACTGAGACACTATTTGATACGAACCGGGTTTCTGGAAGAGGGTCTGGAGATATTTCGCAAGGCTTCGGTAATGCTGAAAAGTTCTTACCCCGAAGATTCCCTGCAGATGATGATTAATCAGGCGGATTTCGCAATTGAAATGACCATGTACGAGGAGGCTGCTGTTCTTCTGGAAACTGTTCTTGCAAAAGGCGGAAAGGATACATTTGGATCTGCTGCTGTTTCTTCCGGAGTTGTTTACATCAGAACAGGGAACTTTGTAAGAGCAGAGAACAGGATGAACAGTGCTCTGAGTTTTGCCAGAAAGTCTGGTGACAAAAAACTAGAGGCAAGGGCACTTGGAGGTCTTGGCGACCTTTTTAACCACAAGCTGGAACCGGCCAAGGCTGTTTATTTTGCGAAGCAGGCTGTGGAGGTGAACAGGGAACTGGGAGATATCCGGGGGCTTTTTTCCAACTTTGTTACGCTTTCGAACATCGTTGTGAACCACGGTACAGGCGATTCACCTCTCAAGTATGCTCAGAATGCCCTTGAGTGTGCTGAACTCCTGGAAGGCGACCTCTACATTGCTCTGGGGCATATCTCTGTTTCAGAAGCTTATGAGTACCAGAGAGAGCTGAATAAGGCTCTGGAACACGCGGTTAAATCCGTAAACCTTTTTGAAAAGATAGATTCAAGGTGGGGTCTTCAGTCATCCCTTCGTACACTGGCATCAGTACAGTTTTCACTGGGGATGGTTGAAGAGAGCATAGCAGCCATAGACAGATCAATACGGATATCTGAGGTAATAGGCAGAACCTACAATTCCATGGAGACTTTCGTTACCGGTGGTGAGATCTATGAGAAAACCGGTAACACCGACACAGCACTGGATCTCTACAGCACAGCAAGAAAAATTGCCGGGCATCTCAACATCGAAAAAATACTGAGAGAACTGGATGACAAGATAGCTGCTCTGAAACACTAACCGGTCAGTTCAGTTGCCTCGCAAGTACTACAACCTGTGCATCGTTGATTCTTTCCCCGGCACACACTGCTTCAGCAAAGACTATGTATCTGCCCACCGGGTACCTGTCTCCAGACCATTCCAGAACAAGCAGTTCCCCTGGAGAGATGGAGGAATACAGTTTCTCGATCTGCATTCCCCGTACATCAAAAACTTTTACGGTGACATTGCATGCCTGCATTGGCAGATTCACCTCAATTAAGAGAGGTGTGTCAGGCGGGTTGAAAACTGTTGGAGTCAGCGTTAGAAACTCACCTGATGAAACACTGCAGATACTGTTCTCAGAGCCTGGAGTTCCCCCGGAAACTGCTGTGCCCCAGTTGTTCCTGATGAAACCGTACACAGTGCTGGCGCGTCTTTCAAGGCTTGCCCCGGAGTTACCTCCCCACTGGCTGGTGTATGGAACCATATCAATAACTTGAAAGCCATCCATAAGGGTCAGGGTATCACCTGAATTGTTGAGTGTGGGCCACTGGTCAAGCTCAAATACCGGGCAGGTTACACTGCCCCAGCGGTTCAGAAACTCATCCTGGTCTGCCGTTAGAACAATGTATTCCCCTGGAGCAAGCTGTTCATCTGGAAGAGGTGAAGATGTGGCAGGGTCGGAGATAGTGAATCCGGAGAGAGAAACAACATCCTGTGTGCAGTTGAACAGTTCAAGCCACTCGGTTTCACTGTAGAAAATTTCGTTTATGCAGACGGTTGCAGGGGGATTCCAGACCGAGAGTGATGTATTGTTTGACGAGTTTACATCTGAAGAGCAAATCAGTTCACCTG
>JAGGYZ010000095.1 GCA_021162285.1 Candidatus Fermentibacteraceae bacterium | reverse complement strand
TCTTTGTACTCTTGCACGCTCTATAAAGATAATCCATGCAATGATAGCGCTCAAGTTACTTATAGATGTGGGGCCGCTCCGCGGGCCGGGACGCTATTTAAGAAGAACGACAGTCTCCACAGCAGACTCTGATCCTGCGTTGTACCGAATCAGATAACAGCCAGAAGAAACACCCTCTGGTACTGTACATTGAACTGTACTTTCCCCTGCGGGAAACACCTCATCTGTAACAGTGTCTACCAGTCTGCCTGACAGGTCATACACCAGTACGGTAGCTTCTCCGGATTCCGGAAGGTTGAAAGAAACACAGAGTACAGAGCTGAAGGGGCTGGGGGAAACCTCAATAGACAGAGAACTGTCAGAATCAGGAGAAGTTATACCCGTCTCCGGTGCATACCTTACAAGAAAGCCGGTGGAACCTCTGGAAACGCCATCCATATCCTCCAGCGGGCTGTGTGTCCATTGATTATCGTTGCCGTTCATGCTTTCCCACACATTGTAAGCACCGCAGGCCATGTAGCCCCCTTCAGGGAGTTGAACGACAGAGTAGAAGGCATGGTTAACACTGATAGTGTTGTTGATGTTCCACAGTTCATTTCCTTCAGAATCGAACCTTGCCAGCCAGCCCTCCTCATAGTCCGTTAAGTTTCCGTCAGGCTCATACTCGTAGAACCCGTCCCATCCGCTGAAGATGTATCCGCTGTCCATGGTACGGCGTATGCAGTAGCCTTTGTGCCAGTCGTTGGGTGTTACATAAATATCCTTCCACCAAAGCATATTGCCGTACTGGTCAGTGTGCCAGACCCGGGGAAAGGCCGTATTGGTGAATGTGTAGCCTCCATCAGAAGCTATACAAATTGATGCTGGCTCTGTATTGAGAGTATCAGTTGTTCCCCTGAGGTATTCTCCATCTGGACTGTAGAAGAGAAGATGTGTTCCATATGTGGCTAGAGTATCGTCTTCACCAAGAGCGAGCATACATATTTCGTTGTTGTTGAAAACGATATCATATCCTCTATTAGTATGGGCAGTTCCCCATGTATCAGTCCAGAGAGTGTCTCCAAAGGCATCCGTTCTGAGTAACCATGCCTGCCCGAAGCCGATCGTCCCTGTTCCATTCACCTTTCCACACACCGCAAACCCGCCATCGGGAAGGCAGGTAATACCGTAGCCCTCTTCTTTGGTGTCTGGGTAGTCGTAGACTTTTGTCCATTCAGTACTGCCATCCTGGGCAATTTTCATGATGAATAGAGCGTGGGAACCCTCCATATCGGTGAAGCAGTAACCTGTAATGGCCATAGACCCGTCTGGCAGAATAACACCATCCGCTCCCGACATCAGCAGACAGGTGAAATCAACTTGCCAGATGTTATTGCCATCCAGATCGATAAGAAAAGCGCAATATCCTGTTGAGTCCGGGTTTTGGAAATCTCGACTCACGCCTGAAATGAACAGGTTATTTTCCGGGGTTAGTTCTACATCGTAGAAGAAGCAGCCGCTTCCTCCGGGAAAAGAGTATTGCTTCTCCCAGAGTTTCACAGGAGGGTCGAGCCCGAAAGATTGGAAGGTAAATAGAAGTGTGATCATAACAAGGAGTATCAATGATGAATGTCTGTATCTCATGGGTATCACCTCCTACTCCGTCAGCTTTACCCACCCAATGCGAACATTGGGAGAAAGATTACCGTTACCGGTAAACTCCAGCCATATCTTCTTGATATCTCCACTCCATGTGCCTGTCAAGGCTGAAAGATCAATGGGTTCGATGTCGCTGGCAATTACCCGAAGCGTATCTCCAATAGCAACACTGCCGGTGTTGTCGTCTGAATCTATCCAGTGCAGTTCAATGGCTGTTTTAACACTTGATCTTCCGGCAAGGCTGAGATTGCTGTAAATATCGGCATCAATGTAATCGGAAGAGCTTGAACCAACATTGAGATAAAGAGCGTTTGCCTGTGTGGGATTTGTGAGTGCTCCCTCGAATGAGGTTTTTCGGATCTTTCTCAACTCTCGCTCTGTGATCAGCTGTTTTTCCCAGTTATCTCCAAGAGCTTCGATCTGCTTCTGCGTTTCCTCAGGCAGCTTTAGGAGACACAGCCTCCTGGTTACTTTGTCGGGAGAGATTCCATGATTACGGTGAAGTACTCACTGAACGAATCTGGCTTGTGGCAACAAGGATCTGAAAGTTCAGCTGAATGAACCGGCTTCATATACAGAGGGTCTGTGTTTTGATACGAACTGAATTGCTATTTCCGGAGAATCGCGAAGACCATGTAAGCAGCATAGGCCAGCAGAAGAACAAGACCCTGCATTCTGCTCTTCCACAGGGCAGATCCTGACCTCTCTTTCTGTATCACGATAAAAAACAGAAGAAGGGTAATGCCAAGCGCTATAATAAGATCAGGTAGTACCATGCTGTTGAAAACTGAGAATTCCATGGGTTTGATTGTTGCAGTTGTTCCAAGGACGAACAGAATATTGAACAGGTTGCTGCCCAGAATATTTCCCAGAGCCATGTCCCAGTGATTTTTGCGCACAGCCATAACAGAAACCACAATTTCAGGCAGCGAGGTTCCAAGGGCAACTATTGTTACACTGATAAGCGTTTCTGAAATACCCCATGACTGTGCGATGGTTACCGCACTGTCAACAACAAAGCTTCCACCGAAGATCACTCCGGCAATACCGCCAATGGTCATTGCTGAGGATTTTACATACTCCAGTGGTCTGTTCTGTATTACTTCCTGCTCTTCGTCTCTGCTTTTCTTTTTGTCAGATCTGCTCATTCTGAACAGATGGTACAGGTATCCTGCAAAGAAGAAAAGAAGTATGAAGCCCCCGACTGTGTTCAGCCCGTAGTCTCCATACCTTGAAAAAGCTGTAACGGAGAGAGCCAGCAGAAGCAAAGTAGCCAGCAGTCCGAAAACACTTTCTTTCCAGATCTGTCTATGGCTTTCTTTCATGCCGAATATCAGCAGGGCAAGACCAATTGCGAGACCTATGTTGGCAATGTTGCTTCCCAGGATATTACCGATGGATACTGCGGAGTGTCCGCTCACAGCAGCCTTTATGGAAACTGCGGCCTCCGGGGCGCTGGTGCCGAAAGCTGCTATACCGAGGCCTATAAGCAGAGGAGAAACGCCCAGAAGAGCGGAAAGGCGGCTTCCCCCTTTGATCAGGTAGTCACCACCAAAGACCAGAAGAACGAAGCCTGCAATAAGATACACATAACTCGGATCCATACTGCTCTGCTACCTGCCTTAGTCAGTTGAAAACACGAACTCACCAAACTGGAAAACTACCACATTTTTCCTGAAATGCAACATACACACCTGTCAATGGACACGCATATTCCCGTGGCTGGGGGAACATCCACTTTCGTCTTCGACGGTTTTCAACGGTCTGCATGTAGCAGAGAGTTCCCCTTGCTTTGAGTCTCTTCAGTTGCTCTTTTCAGGCTTTCGCCTTTCTTCCCATTGTCAGATCTTTTTATAAAACAGTCTGCAGAAGCATTTTCCGTTAGTTTTGATTTCTTCCTGCATACCCTCGCACGGGCAGAGTTCGTCGGTTTCGGTGTTCAGAGGATGGCTCTGTTTGCACGGGCAGAAGTACCGGCCTGTCGCAGTGAAATTCATGGTCATCAGACCCACAACCTTCTCCACCCTTTTAGAGTCAGGGTTCAGAATGTATCCGCCTTTCACAGCGGTTTTCAGTGACCTTTCAAGCGTTGTGTTGTACTCTTCAGTACCCACCACATGATCCCAGGGATTTGTCATTGAGTTTTCCTTTGAGTTCCGGGGAATGGATGTCCTCCGTCAGTTGACTGATTTCTCTCTGATCCGTCTTGTTTCCATAGCGGTGATTTCCTCAAGCATCTTCCTGTTTGCTGCGGAAATGTCTGCCACCGACGCAAAAAGAACCAGCAGAATTCCGAATGTTATAGAGAAGAGGCCTCCTATTCCAAACGCTGTAAACGGATTGATTTTGCCCTGGATGAGCCACCAGGCCAGTGTAAAACTGTCCATGAGGAAGCCTGCACCCATAAGAAGAAAGGCAGGTGTCCCGTAAAACCGCCATGGAGAATGACCGTGTGCTACAGAGTACATTGCCTCGATTGAAAGGTGTGCGTAACGCCAGAGATTAGAAGCAATTCTTGATTTTCCGTACTCTCTCTCACCTTTGATTTTTACTGGAATTTCTCTTATCCTGAGACCTTTTCTCGCAATGTCTATAAGAACTTCCTGCGTGTATGTGAACCTGCTGAAACAGGCTACTCTGTCAAGAGCTTTTGGCCCGTAAACCCGGAAACCGCATGTAGCATCATGAATTTCAGTGTTTGCCAGACTGCTTACAAGTTTTGCAACTTTCGCATTCCCCCACTTCTTAAGTACAGGCATTTCAGGGGTTAGCTCGGGATCGATGAATCTGCTTGCCGTGGAGAAGTCTGCTTCATTCAGTATAACCGGTGCTGTCAGCTCCGGAAGATCCTCCGGGTTGAACTGACCATCGGCATCGATGGTCGCCATGTAGTGAAAACCCTTTTCTCTGGCGTAGGAAAGCATGGTGCGGAAAACAGTTCCAAGTCCCATGTTTCTACCGTGAGAAACAACCACAGCTCCTGCGGCCTGAGCTTTTAAAACGGTAGAATCCGTTGAACCGTCATCTACAACAAGAATTTCCACAGCAGTGCCGTGCAACTCACCTGGAATAGAGGAAATTACCTGCTCTATGGTAAATTCTTCGTTCAGTGCTGGAATAGCTACCAGTGTCTTCATGACTGTAGTATATAAAGACTCATATTCCTCGCAAGTGGCTGGTTCAGGAGACATTATTGTTTTCTGTCTCTGGCAGGTTTATTCTGGAGGTCAAAGATGTTTATAGTTGCATTTGTAGTTGCTATTACGCAATTGCAGTTACCGGCACAATTCGACTTGAGAGACTACAACGGAGAGAACTTTGTTACATCGGTAAAGAGTCAGCAGGGAGGTACCTGCTGGACACACGGTACAATGGCTTCCATCGAGTCCAACCTGCTCATGACCGGTGCCTGGGAAAACAGCGGTGAAACCGGCGAGCCGGACCTTGCAGAATATCACCTTGACTGGTGGAATGGTTTCAACGAGTGGAACAACTCGGATATTGATCCTCCCACCGGTTCCGGACTGACCGTGCATCAGGGGGGAGACTACCTTGTTTCAACGGCATATCTGTCCAGAGGAGACGGTGCTGTTCGGGATATAGACGGCCAGTCTTACAACACCGCGCCTCAATTCAGTTCACCGGGTTACCATTACTACTACCCTGCAGATGTAGAGTGGCATCTGGTAGGAGACAACCTTGCCTCAATGGACAGGGTAAAGACCGCTCTGATGAACAATGGAGCCATGGCCTGCTGCTACTGTGTGAACAGCGCTTTTATGGTTGACTACATACAGTATCAGCCTCCTTCAAGCCCGGAGCTGCCCAATCACTCTGTTACAATAGTTGGATGGGACGACGACAAAGTAACCCAGGCTCCTGAACCAGGTGCATGGGTTGTGAAGAACAGCTGGGGAGAAGGCTGGGGTTTTGACGGTTATTTCTTTATCAGCTACTGGGACAAATGGTGTGGAAGAGAACCCTTCATGGGTACAGTTTCATTCACAGATGTTCAGCTGCTGGATTACGACAAGTTCTATTACCACGACTACCACGGCTGGCGGGATACATTTACCGGTATCTCCATGGCGATGAATGCCTTTGAAGCCACCGGTGATCACTTTGTACCGGAGGTGTCATTTTTTACAGCGGCAGATTCGGTGAATTTTACGGCATCGGTGTACGGCAGTTTCCAGGGCGGAGTGCTCTCTGATCAACTGACAACCGAGACCGGATTCTGTGAGTACAGAGGCTTTCACACTGTAGATCTGACCAGTCCGTTTGAGCTGGCTCAGGGAGACAGTGCATACTTTGTAGTGGAGTTTTCGGATGGCGGTTACGCCTACGACAGAACATCAGAGGTTTCAGTTCTGCTGGGTGCATCCTCAAGAGTTATTGTGGAATCTTCTGCCTCTGTCGGGGAGAGCTGGTACAATGACGGAACATGGCACGATCTTTACACATGGGCAGGTAACCCCTATCCGGGAACCGGTAACTTCTGCTTGAAGATGCTGGCGTATGATGCAGGTCTCAGTGTAACGCCTGATGGAGATTTTGTTTTCCAGGGAGAGGTCGGAGGTGGTTTTGCCCCGTCATCTGAGACCTGGGAAATGGAGTTTATGGGTGCAGGGTCAATTCAGTATCTGATCACCCCGGAATCAGCAGACTGGCTGGATCTTGCAGGAACGCTCTCCGGAAGTATTTCTCAGGGTGAAACCGTTGAGATATCTGCATCGATAAACAGTGCTGCCGACACTCTATCGCTGGGAGTTTACACAGCTGATGTTGAGTTTACCAATGTAACCAGCGGAGCAGGGAACACCACGGTTAAAGTTGTTCTTGTGGTGGGAGATGCAGGTATTATCTACAGCTGGAACATGGAATCCGACCCCGGCTGGACTGCAGACGGACAATGGGAGTGGGGTGTTCCACAGGGGCTGGGCGGATCTCATGGCAATCCTGACCCCGCATCCGGAAACACAGGAGACAATGTGTACGGTTACAACCTGCAGGGAGACTACCCTCCGGGTCTTGACCGCAAGTACCTTACAACTGGTGTCATAGACTGTTCTAATCTGTACAGTACACAGCTGCGTTTTCACAGGTGGCTGGGTGTAGAGGGAAATGCTTACGACCACGCAGCTGTTGAAGTCTCCAACGACGGAACTACCTGGTTTTCCGTGTGGGAAAACGGTGTAGATGAGATTACAGATGGTGACTGGAGCTGCAGGATATTCGATATTTCCGAATACGCAGACCAGCAGGAAACCGTCTGGATAAGATGGGTAATGGGTACAACTGATCCGGGATGGGAATACTGCGGCTGGAATCTGGATGATGTTGAGATATGGGCTGCAGGTGCTCTTTCCGTTGAAGAAGGAGAGACTGTACCGGCTCTGTCTGTTGCAGTTTCCGGAGGCAATCCCGCTTTGTCTTCTTCTGCTTTTACCTGTGGAATTCCTTCAGCCGGTATGCTGACTGTTCAGATCCATGATATCACAGGAAGAATTGTAGACACAGTTTATAACGGTGAGGTCCCCGGTGGTGAAATCACCATCCCGTTCAACCTGACAGATGTTCATGGAGTCAGGCTGCCTGCTGGTATTTACCCGGTAATGGCAACATGCAACGGGCAGACATCCGTTACAAGACTGGTTGTTCTCAGCCGCTGAGTTTTATCTGCCCCGGTACGCTGAATGTGCCGGGGCGCTTGAATAAGGAGATTGTTTTGGCCCGAGTTCTTCTTGTAAACCCGCCTTCTTCTATCGATGTTTACAGCGATAGCAACATCAGAGTGGCAATTACTTCCGCGCCGTTTGTTACCCTGGGAGCACTTGCCGGTGCCGTGCTGGAGGATAATCATGATGTGAGAGTTGCCGATCTGATGATAGAAATCAGGCCAATGGAGACCTACAGAGAGATTCTCAGAGACTGGAAGCCGGACTTTGTGGGAATCACATTCACCACACCGCTTGTTTCTGAAGCCAGAACTCTTGCTGCTGTAGCCAGGGAGGAATGTCCGAGCACAGTGATTATCGGTGGTGGTATTCATGCAACCGCTCTTCCTCAGGAGGTTTTAGAGACCAGCGAGTTTGACATCGCAGCTATCGGTGAGGGGGAAAACACCCTGCGAGAAATATGCCTGGGCAAAAGGCTCGAACAGATAGACGGTATAGCATACTTTGAAAACGGAGAATTCCACCTTACGAAACCCAGAATGCCTATAATGGATCTCGATGACCTGCCTCTGCCGGCATGGCAGCTGTACAAGCTGCAGTATTACAAGTCGCCCCACATAGCATCGAGGAAAAACCCCGTTGGCTACATGGAGACAAACCGGGGATGTAATCATTACTGCACATACTGCAGTCAGACCATTTTCGGGCACAATGTGCGCTGGAAGAGCCCGAAACGAATAGTAGACGAAATGTTCAGAATGCTCGACCTGGGATTCAACGATATCCATATAAAGGATGACAACTTTACGGCAGATATTGAGAGAGCGAAAGCGGTTTGCAGACTGTTGATCGAAAGGGAGTTCCCGGCTCCATGGGCACTTCCCACCGGTGTGAATGTTCATGATGTAGACAGTGAGTTTTTTCAGCTGGCAAAAACCGCAGGATGTTACATGGTTTCTTTCGGTATAGAGAGCGGAGTTGCCGAAATTCTTGAAAAAGTGAACAAACCTCAGACTCCTGAGTTAATAAGGGAGGCTGTAACAATGGCAGATGATGCCGGTATTGAAACTGTGGGTTTTTTCATGATCGGGCTTCCCGGAGACACCCGGGAAACTGTTGAGGAATCGATGAGATTTGCCTGTAGTCTTCCACTCACCTATGTGAAGGCTTCCATGACTCTTCCTTTCCCATCCAGCGCTCTGTTCCGGCAAATTGACAAAGCTGGCAGAATCAAGAGCAGGAACTGGGATCTGTACAATTTCCACAACACAACCGATGTATGGGAGCATGAAAACCTCTCCTGGGATGAGATAAGAAAGTTCTACGGCAGGTTTCACCGTAAGTTTTACTTCAGACCTTCTTACATCTGGAAAAGGTTCTGGCGCGATATTCGTATGGGGTATCTGTGGGACGATATCAAGGCTGTTCTCTCTAACAACTGGGGTGATTGATAGTTGAGGAAGATACTCCCCGGTATTCTGCTTGTTGTTCTGGCGGTGTTTGTGGCTGAACACTTTTTCCCTCAGATCAGAATGAAAAGGATTACCGTTCTCACCATTCCAGACGGTGCCATGGTGTCGATCAACGGGGTTCCAGCCGGTTTTTCCCCTTTCACGCAGTTTGTACCTCGCGACGGGGTGTATGTTTCCGCAGAGAAAGACGGTTTTTTTCCTGCAGATTCCCTTGCGGAGACTTCGCCGGATACCCTTTTCCTCCAGCTTAAAGAGGGGTGTCTACTTGTTGTGAACTCAAGGCCAGCCGGCTGTCAGATCCTTTCCCACAATTTTTCAGGTATAGCACCGTGCTCTCTGATTGTGGAATCAGGCAGTTCTGTTGAACTCACAGCTCTCGGCGAAATGGGAGTGTCCGTAACAAGAACAGTGAACCTGCTTACGCCGGGCGCAAGAGTTGTTACGATCACAGTACCGTTTGAATTTACGGACCGGACAATCGGTGTGGATTTCACAGTGATCCCTGAAGACATGCTGCCGTTTGCGATGGGTCCGCTGACAGTAGGCAGGTATGAAGTAACGGCTTCTCAATTTGCCGAATTTATGAATTCAGTAGATCCGGAGCTTCGTAGAGATTCATTCTCTGTTATTGGAAGGACCTGTCTTATGGACAGTATCCTGAAGTGCAACTGGAGGATCCCGGTTGCTCTGTGTGCAGACTCCACCTGTTACCAGCCTGTTCCAGGAATGGAGAATTATCCCATGGCGGGAATGACCTGGGACGGAGCCGTGTGGTACTGTGAATGGTTGACTGCTGGAAGCACAACAGGACTGGAATTCAGGTTACCGGAAAGTACTGAGTGGGGTATCCTTGCTTCAGCAGGCTCAGAACTGCCCGTTAACCTTTCTGATGTTAACGAAATCATTCTTACAAGACACCCGGATATTGATGACGGCTGGCGGGAAACGGCCCCTGCAGGAGCCATGGGACGAAGCAGCTGGGGGCTGTGTGAGATGCAGGGAAATCTATGGGAGTGGACTGATTTCAGAGGAGTGGCAGCCGGCGGCAGCTGGCTCTCTTCAGTTGAAGACTGCGCATCTGAATCGAGAATTGATCTAAGTGCGAATCTCGGTTATCCCTTTGTGGGGTTGAGGGTTGTGGCAACTGGTGTTCCGCAGGATATTAGTGCCGGTTCATTCATTTCAGAACAGGAGGCTGATCGTGAATAGAGAGATACCAGGCGGACCCCTTTACCCGGCTCCGGAGTTACTTAGTATTCCGGACCTTATCATGAATTCAGCCAGGAAATTTCCTGACAAGATTGCGGTGCAGGAACCGGCAGAACTCGGTAAGTTCAAATCGATTAACTACAGGCAGTTTGCCAGCAACATAGACTGGATGGCCAGGGGAATTCTTGAAACAACACAAGAGCCTGTCGTTGCTGTAGTGGGGGGAAACAGTATCTCCTGGTATACAGCCTACTTTGCCGTGCACCGTGCTGGAGGAATTGTGGTGCCTGTTGATCCCGGTCTTCCAAAGTCAGACATGCACACAATACTTCACTACTCCGGAGCTAACATGATTTTTTACGATGCCAGTTTCGGTGACTGGTTTGAAGATCTGAAAGATGTTACTCCAGTAGCGATGAATGCCGGTTTTAAGGATGCTTCCATTGTGTTCAGTACCATTCTAAGAAAAGGCAGAACCAGCAGCAAGAATCTTCCCTCCACTTACGATGTAACCAGGCCGGCGGTCATCAGTTACACATCGGGAACCACTGGAATGGCCAAGGGTGTGGTTCACTCTCAGGGCACTTTGCTTTCAGATGTAAGACAGAGTCTCCAGTTCATTGAAATAAGTGAAAAGGATACTTTTCTCAGCGTTCTTCCGGTGCATCATCTGTTTGAGGGAACAATCGGTTTTCTTCTGCCTCTTGCTGTGGGAGCGGAGATTGCAATAGCACACGGGCTTCGTTATGTGGCTGCCGATCTTGATACTACACATGCCACCGTACTGCTCGCAGTTCCACTGCTGTGGGAAACCCTGTACCGCAGAATTATAGACAACATCAGGTCTTCTTTTGCCGGGAAAGCGAAATTCGGCATTGGTCTGGCTCTCTCGGCAGTAACGGAGAAACTTGGAATAAAGGGTTTCCGAAGAAAAGTGTTCGATCCGGTGCACGAGAAGTTCGGTGGGAAGCTCCGGCTGCTTATCTCAGGCGGTGCCGGCATAGATCCCCACGCTCTGGAAGGGCTTGAAAAACTGGGATTCAGGATGATAGAGGGGTACGGTCTCACAGAAACCGCTCCGCTTATTTCCGCCAACAGAATAGGAGCAAACAAATACGGAAGTGTTGGTTTTCCACTTTCTGAAATACAGGGTAGAATCGACGATCCAGACGAATTCGGTGTAGGTGAGATTGTTGTAAAGGGTCCCAACATCATGCTGGGGTACTATGGTAATCCAGAGGCTACAGCCGAGGTTTTATCTGATGACGGCTGGTTCAGAACAGGCGATTTTGGTTATTTCGATAAGGAAGGCTATCTGTTTATTACAGGCAGAAAAAAGAATGTGATCATTGCCAAGAACGGTAAGAATGTTTACCCTGAAGAAATAGAAACCAGATTGAACCGGTTCGAGTATGTAAAGGAATGTATGGTTTTTGGCAGGGTTTCGGAAACCAAGGGTGAGGAGATCTGTGTGCTTCTGGTTCCTGATCGCGACATGCTCATAGAAGAAGCCGAGAGCCAGGGCAGAAAGATAACTGCCGACGATGAGATATCTTCAATGAGAAAAGTTATAAAGACCTATAATCAGGCTGCCGAGGGTTTTAAAAGGGTGGCAAGTTTTATCATCTATCAGGATGAACTGCCTAAAACCACCACCAGGAAGATAAAGCGGAATGTTGCTTTGAAAGAAGCAGGGATGTCTCCAAGCGAGGTATTCAGACCCTGATGGCAGGTAGTAGAGCCAACAGTATCTACATGCTGTTCGGGCAGATTTTCGGCAAAGGGGCTCTGCTTGTTTCGTTGATGATTTACTCCAGAATACTCGGTGATGATCCGTTTGGTGAGTTACTTTTTGCCGGTTCGATAGGCCTGATTGTTATGTTTCTGAACGACATGGGTGTTACCATGCTTGTTACCAGGCGGATTGCCGCAGGCGGTGATGTAAACAGCACTGTTTCATCTGCCATTGTTCTGAGAAGTGTACTGTCGATCACAACAGTTTCTGTTGTGATGGCAGCAGGCTGGGCAGCAGGGTATTCATCCCGCCAGCTTATTCTGATACTGCTTGTTGCCGCTGGATCCGTTCTGGACGGCTTTCTGGAAACTTCATTCGCCGTGTTCAGAGCGAAGGAAATAATGGTTAACGAAGGCGCTGCAAGGCTGATTCTGGGCCTGCTGGTTGTGTCTTTTGCCGTGTATGCCTGGAGCACCGGCAGAGGTGTTTACTTCGCGGGAGTGACCTATGTAGCAAGGCGGATTCCTGCAGTGGTATTTGTATACTACATGCTTTACAGAATGGGTTTCAGACTGGAAGTATCACGAAAGGTCATGAAACTGGCTGCTCCGCTTTTCAAGGCTGCAGTTCCACTTGGAATAATAGGGCTGCTTCTGGTTGCCGGTGAAAGGCTGGATGTTGTATTCATAAAGGCTTATCTGGGAGACAGCGCCATCGCTGCTTATCAGCAGAGTATCAGAATACTGGAGGCTCTTGTACTTGTGGTATCGCCTACACTGCTTCCAGGTGCTCTTTTTGCGGCTCTGTGTGAGTCTGTTCAGGTTGGGTGGTACAAGGCGAGGGAGAGAATAGCCTGGATGACGGAGCTGTTTATAGTAATTGCCGTGGTTCTTATTGTTCCCCTGCTTGCATTTGAACAGCAGGTGCTCAGGATGATCTGGGGTAGTGGTTTCATGCGGGGACTGTCGATTAATGAGGTTCTTCTGGCTTTCAGAGTGGTTCTGCTGACCCTTCCAGTAGCGTACAT
>JAGGYZ010000130.1 GCA_021162285.1 Candidatus Fermentibacteraceae bacterium | reverse complement strand
TTCAGCGTCCGGATATCCACCCCGTTCACTCTGATTATTCCCGAGTCGGGAGACAACAGACCTGCAAGCATTTTCAGAAGTGTTGTTTTTCCGGAACCAACCTCTCCAACAACTGCTACAACCGACGGAGCCCTGAGGTGGAATGTTACGCCTTTCAGCCCGCCGCCGCCAGGATAGTTGAAAGAAGCATCAACTGCCTCGATCTCCCTTACCTCCTCAAGCGGTTCTGCCTGCTCGTTGTGCCGCTCCGGCTCGGGGAAATCCATCACTTCCATCTCTCTGTCAATGGAAACAAATGCCTGCCTGGAAGCGATGAAAAGGTTGGGAATATCCATCATCGGTGCCAGCAGCATATCCAGATAAACGTAGAAGGCATAGAAATCTCCTATCCCTATCCTGTGCTGGATAACCATCAGACCACCGGCGAGCATCACGGTAACTTTACCTACCTGACCGATAATACTGTAAAGTCCGTGGACAATCATTTCCAGCTTAACAAGCGAGAAGTCAATATCGAATCTTTCATCAAGAAGCCTGTGAAGCCTGGCTGCAAGCGGCTTTTCAGCCCGGTATGCCTTTACTATTGCGATGCCATCGAAAGTGCTGTCCAGGAGGTCATTTGTGTGACTTGTGGCCTTTCTGCTGGCAGCCACCTTCCTGCCAAGTCTGTGTTCCACTTTGTAGAAAATGAACAGCATCACAGGCAGCGGAGCCATTGCGAGCAGTGTGAGTTTCCAGCTCATAAAGAACATCACACCCAGACAGAACACCAGTCTTGAAGTTGATTCCAGCGCCCGAAAAAAGGCACTGCAACTGAACCAGGCGATTCTGGGGTAATCGGTAATGTCATCTGTAAGCCGCGTTGTAAGATCGCCGGGACGAAACCTGTTAAAGAATCTCCAGTCTTTCCGCATGATCGCACCGAAAACATCATCTCGAACCAGTATACCTATTGTGCTGTTAATAATGGCACGCGCTCCCGGGTATAGTCCTGCAACAAATCTTGCAAGGGCAAGTGCGCCAAGAATCAGAATAATCCTGTTAAAACCGGAAGAATCAGGAGTTCCAAGAATGGTCTGCACGTTGTCCAGCAGATACCGGAACACCAGAGGAAAACCCAGGGCAACTGCACTGGAAAGCAGAGTAAACAGAATAAGAAATGCCATGTACTTCCGCACAGGCTTCCAGTAACCGGCGATCCACTTAAGGTACTTTGACCACTTGTTCATAAAACTACTGAGCAATTGTGTCACCTCCGAACTGAAGGCTGTGAAGTCTTGCGTATATGCCGTTCCTCGTCAGCAGTTCGTTGTGTGTACCCTGCTCCGCAACTGTACCGTGCCGTATAACAATTATTTTTGAAGAATGCTCGATGGTTGCCAGTCTGTGAGCTACTATCAGGGCTGTTCTTCCTTCCAGAGCCAGATCGGTGGCTTTCTGTATACGGCGTTCAGTTCCCGGGTCAACACTGGAGGTAGCCTCATCAAGAACCAGAATTTCAGGCTGCCGCAGCATGGCTCTGGCAATGTTTATCAGCTGCCTCTGCCCCATGGACAGGTTGACCCCGCCTTCACTTATGGCTCCATCAAGCCCTCCAGGCAGAAGTTCAAGAAGCTCGTCAGCTTCAATTGCGCGGAGAGCCTTGTGCTGCTGCTCCCTGGAAACCGAATGGTCAAAAACTGTCAGATTGCCGGAAAGCGTTCCTGAAAAAAGATTGACCTCCTGCAGCACCAGACCGAGCCCGCTGCGCCATGCGTCAAGAGAAAGGTCATTTATATTAATTCCATCAATGGAAATTCTGCCTTTTTCCAGATGATGGAATCTCATCAGCAGAGATACAATTGTGCTTTTCCCACCACCGCTGTCTCCAACCAGAGCAATTGTTTCTCCCTTTGAAAGGGTAAAACTTACACCCTTAAGAGCCCATTCACTTCCAGAAGAGTATCTGAACCACACATCCTCAAACTGGATTTTCTTCCATGGACGGGGGAACTCCGTGCCTTCAATGCTTCCATCAGGAGTAAGGGTTTCCATATCCAGTATTTCCATGAGTCTTTCACCGGAAGCCAGTGCTCTCTGTATCTGATTCAGTGTTTCAGAGAACATTACAAGAGGGCCGAAAAGCCTTCTTGTGTATTCAACAAACATCACAACTGTACCAACGGTAACAACACCGCTGATCACGCCGGGCCTGCCTGAGACAAGGATCACTGCCACTGCGGCAATCTCCAGAGATCCCAGGAAACTCCAGAAAGTATACTCCCACAGAAAGGCCTTTACCTCGCGGTTGAAGTAGTTTTTTCCCTGGGCGTGCATTTTCTTAAGGGCATATCCGGTTGTTCCAAACACCTGAAGAACCGGTACCGCGCGAACAAACTCGGATGCGACTGCCGAAATTGAAGCGTAGGCCTTTCTTACATCACTCCACATACCCCGCATTCTCTTCAGCACAAACATGGACAGCAGCCCAACCGGAATCGTAACAGCCAGAACACGCACAGCTATGTAGCTGTTTGCCCTGTACATGATGTAAAGCGTGCCGGTAACCATTGCAGCATTCCGGAGCAGAGCCATGCTGGTTTCGCTGAAAAGCATCCGAACTCTCTCTGTATCGCTTTCCACACGAGCCATTAGCTTTCCCGATGGGTTTTTGTGGAAAAAACTCATGGAAAGAGTCATTACATGGTCAAACAGTTTGCGTTTAAGTGATCTTACTATGGAAAGACCAATACGGCTGGCAATGATTACCTGCAGATAGGAAATAGCCATTGTAACGAGAAAGATTGCAGCAAACAGACCGGAGAGTTTTACAATGTCCGCTGTACTCCCTGCGGGAATGGCATCGTCTATTACCGCCCGGAGCACGAGAGGGCCGGCAAGCTCTCCGGCAATAGCAAACAGCAGAAGAAATACCGCCAGACCAAACGCCTTTCGGTGCGGCTTCAGGAAAGGCACAAACCTCGCCAGCAGCTTTAATGAGCTGAT
>JAGGYZ010000056.1 GCA_021162285.1 Candidatus Fermentibacteraceae bacterium | reverse complement strand
TTTGTGTATGGTATTATTGACTATTACTGATTAGTATTAGGTTATCGGATATGCTCCAGCTAGTATCCCTGCGGATTGATACTTCCGTGGAACAGGTACCCCTATTCTATCTGCGATTTTTCTTATAGAGTTCGACTTGCTGTACGCCAGAGGCAGTACAATAAGAAATAGACCTATACCTGCTCCCATTATAGAGCCAAAAATCACTTTGTTTATATTAAACGAATCCAGAGAAAGGTTATGAAAATTTGTTTCTTCTTGAAGATTGTGTTCAACAAAGAATTCCGAGCTTTCCCGATGGAAAATCCTCTGCCCCCATGATAGCTCTTCGCCTACTCCAAACAAGAAAACAACTGCTGCCACTATATAGAATATCTTGAATAGCCGGCCTTTCTCTTGCACATTCTGAATAGATCGTTGAAGACAAATTACTGCTGTGCTAAGAAGACTTAAAGTTGCAATCCATTCCAGGGGACCATCTTCAGCAACATAAGCTCGATAGACTGAAGGGGAGTAATGAATCATTAAAACAGCAGAAACTAATAGGAACGATAAAATTACATAAAGTAAAATTTCAAAGCTAAAAGTTGTATCTACGCAAATATCTGATTTTATTTTCATACTTTTCACCGTACTTTCAATGTTCGAATTAACAACTGGTTATCTGGGACAAGGAGAAAAGAAAGATACGCTCGAACCAGATCCGTTTGGTTCTCAAGAGACTTAATACGAGCCTCGACCATAAGAATAAGTGCTTCTCTCAGGGGAAGATAAGATTCAATAATGGTAATTAATATTGTTTTAATCCGCCCCAGAATCCTCTGGGTCAAAGCAAGAAACAGTCCTTGTTTGTTCTTGAAATGGTAGTAAACAGAGGGTTTAGTTAAGCCGCAGGTTTTAGGAATATCTGGCATTGAAATATTAGCATATAAGTGCCCTGTGTATAATATAATAGCGATATCAAGTATTATTATTTTAGTTTCTTTGGAGTTATGCAATTCTTGTTCTCCTCTCTTTGCATACTTACTTAGTGGTATATAAGTTCACTAAGTGACGAAAGTCAACATATAGCCGCGGTAAATCCCGGAGTGCTTTATCCTTGACCGGATAGAATCCACCAACAGCGGTATCAAACGAGGAATAGGGATGAGAAGGCCGAGGTTTCGCCGAAGGAAAGTGTCCATCAATTAATGTTACTCTGGATGGCTGGGTGGAATATCTTCAGAGGTCAAAGCCAGGAAAGCGCACTTTTTTATGTAGTCTCAGACCTCATGTTGTGTTGAGCTGAACATAACTCCTGACCTCTGAGAATTTGAAGTGAAACCTTTCTCTGAAAATCATATTTTCTTTTTGGCTCTCACCATTTCATAAATCAGTCGTAGCCGGGTTCCGTGATAAGTGGTTTCTGTTTCGTTGAGATTCTTGAGCAAATGCATTACTGGGCTCATTATTTCGCTGGGATGACATCTGATGAAGTCTTTCTGTTAACATACCAGAAGCAACACCATGCAGAATGTCTGCATCCATCTGAAACATGCTTACCAAAAGAGCTCGTACATTATCCTTCTTCGCATCTTCTCGCTGACAGTGTTTGCCATTGCAGTCTCAACCCTCTAAGCGATCATCTTAATTGTGTCGATCAAGCGTTTTCAGCTTGGCTGTAAACGCTTGAACTTTTCCGCTTCCGGTAACTCATACCAGTCAAGGTGTTCAGGTATTTGTTTAATCCAGAGGAGGGATCAATCCCCGACTATAGTTGGTATCACCAATGACTGCATACCAATACGATGCTGTGTAGATAGTACCTATTCAATTATTGAACAATAGCAAAAGTGGATGGGTTGACTGTAGTCTGTCCGCGCTTGTATAATTCGACTAAATTGGTCGAAAAATCAAGGAGACAGTCAAATGCATGGAGAGAAAAGAGATGTTGCACACAAAATTCTACTTGCAGCGGTGAAAGTATTTGACAAATATGGCCTCCGGAAAACAACAATGAGGGACATTGCCGAATCAGCCGGTATGTCAAAATCATCACTCTATTACTATTTTAAAAGTAAGAGAGATATTCTCTCTTCTGTTGTTAAGCAGGAGTCGCTTACGCTTACAAGGAAGCTGCATCATGCAATTCAACAGGATATTTCACCTCAGCAGAAATTGCGGGAATATGTAGTTACACGAATGCATCTTCTTTTCGAGTTGAGTGTTTACTATGCCTCCCTGAGTGAGGCTTATCTTGAGCAGTATTCGTTTATTGAGCAGGAGCGGGAAGCATTTACTGCGTTTGAGATTGATGCTGTGAGCAAAATTCTTAGCGAGGGAGTGTTAAAGGGAATCTTTCGGGGAAGAGATATTCTTGCAGCAGCAAAAACAATAATAATTATCATGAAGGCACTGGAACTGCGACTGGTGATCAGCAAATCTATGGATGAACTGGATTCTACTGTTGATACCATGCTCGAAATTTTGTTCCACGGTCTTGAAACACGGTAGAGGTTTTAAATGAAAAGACTTGCTGAAATAGTGGTTAAGTTTCGTGCTCTTGTAATCGCTGCTGTGGCGATTTTACGGTTTTTATGGTTTTCGGTCTTGTACGGTGAAGGAGAGAACATGTTCAGTCAACTTGGTGATCTTGATGATCTGTTTCTTAAAGTTAGAGCCAGTTTCTAGTTTAGGACTGATTTCTACATGAATTCAGAAAACAGAGGCAGAAGATGAGAGTGGTGCAAGAAAGGGAGCTGCTACAGTGTTAGGAAAATGCAAAACGGTAGTAGTAACACTGGTATGGTGGACGATCCTTGTCTTTGATGCTCTCATCTTTGCTCTAATGCTTGTATTCCTGCCGGATCGTTTCCGTAATGGCATTGCTCTGAAGACAGCGTCAGCACTGCTTCTGAAAACAGCTGGAGTTAAGGTTCAGGTAAAGGGAATGGAAAATGTTCTTAAAGAGAAACCTCAGATTTTTGTGGCTAACCACGAGAGCTGGTTTGATTCTTTTGTTCTCAGCACCGTTCTCCCTGTACCAGTAACTTTCGCTTCGAAGAAAGAAATGTTCAAAGTTCCTGTTTACAGCTACATAATGCGACGCCTGCATTTTATCTGTGTTGACCGTGAACGGGCTCGAGAAGCCGTGAACAGTATTGACGACGCCACTGTAGTGTTTGGTTCCGGTTTGTCCCTTGTTGTGTTTCCAGAGGGCACCACCAGTAGAACAGGGAAACTTGCTTCCTTCAAAAGAGGTGCTGTTCTTCTGGCAGCAAAAGCTCGAGTTC
>JAGGYZ010000268.1 GCA_021162285.1 Candidatus Fermentibacteraceae bacterium | reverse complement strand
TCCAGAAGGTCATCCACTACACTCTGAACTGTGCCTGCGGGAATGGCGAATCCAATACCCTGGTAGCCGCCGTTTCTGGAAGCTATCGCGGTGTTTACTCCGACAAGTTCCCCGTCCAGATTAACAAGAGCTCCGCCGCTGTTGCCTGGATTGATGGCAGCGTCTGTCTGTATGTAGTTTTCGTAGTCTGCCAGCCCGAGACCATCACGGCCAAGGAAACTCACTATGCCCTGTGTTACCGTCTGGCTCAGCGCAAATGGAGATCCTATTGCCAGAACCCATTCACCTACTCTCAGATCGTCACTGTTCCCCATGGTTATAGCAGGTAGAGAATGGTCAACTTCTATCTTGATAAGGGCAATGTCGCTTCTGGGGTCTGTTCCCACCAGTTTTGCGGTAACTTCCTCGCCGTCAGCCAGAACAACCTGAAGCTCATCGGAATCTCCGGCAACGTGGTTGTTGGTTACGATCAACCCGTCTTCACTGATTATCACGCCGCTTCCAAGGCCCTGTCTTGTGTATTCTCTAGGCTGCCCTCCGCCCATTCCCGGGAGGCCGAAACCAAAACCCCAGGGGTCAAAAGGCATAGCCGGGGCTGTAACTGTCGTGGTCGAGGTTATTGTAACAACACTGGGTCCTACCTGAGCAGAGATGTCTGCAAACAGATCACTCATGGCATGAGGGTCGAATACCGCTGTGACAGTCTGCAGAGAATCAACTTCTGCTGGTGTGGAATTCTGTGTTCTGGCCACACCGCTTACGGCAAGCAGTGTTGCTGTTACGAGAACTCCCGTTAGTACTCTGTACATGCATTTCCTCCTTTCAAGCAAAATACGTTAAAAATCATAGTTTTTTTGCGAAAGTTAGTTCCAGCCGATTTTCCAGGAAAGACTCTGCGGTTGAAAGTTACATCAGTGATATTTCACATTATGTTAAGCATAATGGTGTAATCATATTCCGGCGAAAAGTTGAAAATTCATGCGGTGTTTTGTCTGTGCCAGGTAAAAAATAACGGAGGTCAACAGGCATGAAAGTAACACATCTAAGCTCTATCATTATGCTGGTACTGTCGTTCCCTGCCGTTTCCATCATGATGCTTGAACGCGATACGGCTTATCTGAGTTCAGCGGATATTGGCATATACGACTGTGTTGCCCTTTATCAGGACTCTGTGAGTATTGAATGTTCTGTTCTGCTTGCCTACCGTGGAGGTCGGTCTCAGGGAGAGACTGTAAGCATTCCGCTGGTTCAGTACCAGCCTTCTCCTCCAGTGGAAATTGGCGACACGCTCCTGGTCTTTGCTGGCTCGAACTGGGTTACTGTGTACGGCCTTCATCATGCAGGCTACACTCTGATGAGTCGAAACGTTGGTGAAGAAGGATTGAACGTACTGAGCGACGATGATTTAACAATACTGCAAAGGGGAGATTCCCTCGGGGAACGACGCTTTAGAGTAAAAATAACTGTCCACTTTCCTCTATCAGAGAACAAGATCGAATTTGCATTTGACATCGATGAATCTCACAATGAGCCTGTGACTGCAAGCATTCCCGGGCTGGGCTTGTTTGAGGTTGATCTCAACATTAATAGATTCCGGGAACGGGATAGTTCTTCACCTGTATTCTTTCAGTTTATGCCTGTAAATAATGGGGAGCCTGATTATTCTAGAAAAAGCCTTAACCTTAGAGGAAGCATAACATGTTACCAGGACGGTATCTATTACATCGATTCACAGATGGGGTCATACTTTTCCAACGAAGACTTCCTGACATACGAAGATCTCATCAGATTCATAAATGATGTCGACCTCTACAGCGGTGCTCTTCAATTAGAGATTGAAACAACTGATTCAGAGAACCCCGAAATTGCTTACCTGACTGTTACAGAAACAAATGCACAGGACATGAGGTTGAACACTATTAATTTACATGGAGTTACGAATGTAGAGGTATCCAGATCACAGCGTGAGTGGAATTGTGCATACTTTACCAGCGAGGGGTTTTACGACAGCGGCATCCAGGGGAACGAGAATGTGATAGAGTTAAGAATTCCCGACAAACCGGTGGATGGACTGCGAAACTTCAAATATTGCCTGTTTAATCTTTCCCGGTACGGCTCGCTCAATGCTGATCTTTCCAGTATTAATCTCAGCACAGGAGAATCCAGTCCTCTTGCTGAAGTTCGGATAAATCCTTTTACCCCTGAATATGGGATCAGAACCTCAAGGACTCCAGGCAAAAGAACGGATGCATACATAGAAGAGCTGCTGTATAAATTCTGTATCTGCCCCTCGGATTCAGAAATGGTGCAGAATGATCCTCCTGAACATGAAAATAGCGTTTCGGGTTTTGAATTCTTTGAACAGGATAACGAAATTGATATTACTCTGGAGGATGGTTCACGCAGACGCTTCCAAATAGTTGCTCCCTGGAATCCAGAGGGACGAATGAGAGCAAAACTTGCTTACAACGACGGTTCTGATATTCTATACAACCTCTGGCAAATCATTTTTGGTGAAGAAGAAATGGAAATTCAGCTTAAATTTGATGAGACGGGCAACGCTTCTCTTGAAACCTGCAGGATGACATTCCAGGAACCACTGCTACTGCTGCCAAATCAATGGTACATTAATGATCGATATCTATTTTTTGAATCGCAAAGCAGCATGAACAGGTATGTTGTGTTGCTTATGTTTAACAACACCCGCGCTAATTCGACCTGGCGTTGCCGCGCCACAGCACACGAAATACTGAGAAATGTGCTCAGTGATGAACCGTGTTATGGCACACTCCTCGTAGCGGCCTGGAACTACGGATCCCATTCTGATGTTGATTCCATATTCGTTGACATCGGAGGTTTCGAGTATTACGGCAGCAATCTGCGGTAATCCCAATAAGATTATTCTCCAGACTCCCGTGTGTTCGTTACTTCCTGATCACAGAAAAGCTTCCAGTTACAACCTGATCGCATGAGGTTAATCGTGTAAGGTAAAAACCCGGGGACAACTTACCAACAACAACCTGGTGCTCTCCGGAAGACAGAATTTCGTTTACCGGTTTATCAACAATTCGACCGCTGATATCGTAGATCAGAAGTTCTGCGTTCGATGTCCACGGAGTATGAAACAACAGTGTTATGGACTCCCTGCCCGGATTGTTCTCTGCACTCAAAGACACCGTTCCATCCTGCACTGCCGCCTGATCTTCCTCTTCAATCGCTGTTCCCATAAATTCAGAAATGTGCACACCAACACCGTAATCCGCAACAAACACAATATCTCCCTGAACCGAAATATCTTTTGCTGTGCCGGGCGTATCCATGTATCCGGCAATTTCCGTATTCAGTGGATCAGAAATATCCAGAATGTACATCCCGCTGTAATAATCAGCAACAAAAGCAAAGTCCCCCGAAACTGTTACCCTGTTTGCAAGGGATGGAAGAGAGATGAAACCTGTCTCCACAGGGTTTGATGGAGTTGATATATCTATCACGCGAACACCGTTAACCCCATCAGCAAGAAACGCGTAACTTCCCGATACTGCGACTCCTCTCGCTTTGCCTTCCGTATCAAGATATCCCACTTCAACAGGGTTTGAAGGCAACGATACATCGATAACTCTCAACCCTTTTTCATAGTCTGCCACATAGGCATAACCACCGGAAACGGTAACATCGTACGACCATCCCGGGGTGTTGCAGTTACCCAATAGTACAGGACTTGATGGTGTAGAGACATCTATGATTCGCAGACCCGATGAGTTTTCTGCCAAATACGCATAATCTCCCATCACTTCAACTGCTCGTGTGTAACCGGGAGTATTGCAGGTTCCAGTAACAAAAGGGTCGTACGGGTTTGAAATATCTACAATCTGAAGACCGGACGCTGCATCTGCGATGTATGCATAGCTTCCAGATACATCCAGCCCCTGGGTAACGCCTGTTGTGGAACAAAACCCGATAGCGGAAGGTGCTGACGGAGATGAGATATCCAGTATACGCAGCCCTCTGTTAAATTCCGCCAGATAGGCATAATCACCGGAAACAGAAACTCCAGCCGTGCAACCTGGAATCTGAAGGGAACCCTGTTCCGTAATATCTGAGGGAACAGAAACATCCAGAACCACTAACCCGGGACTCCATGGAAGAAACACATTTTCTCCTGAGACCGCAACATAGGGAAAGGCTCCCGTTTTGTATAAAAACCCGATCTCTTCAGGAGATGCCGGGACGGAAACATCGATTACATGAAGCCCATTAACAGCACACACGTATGCTCTGTCGTTCTGAAAGGCGATGCTCCTCGAGTCACCGACCGATTCAAACACGCTTACCTCAACCGGACTCCAGGGATCAGATACATCAATAATTCGCAGTCCCTCTTCCCCGTCAGCGAGATAGACAAATCCGTTTGACACTTCCAGATCATAAGCACCACCAGGTGTATCGAAATACATCACCTCAACCGGATTCTCCGGTACTGAAATGTCAATAACGGCAAGACCATAGTATCCTGCTGCATAGTACAGAATGTCGCCATAGACCTGCATTTTATAATGAAATCCCAGGGTATTTAAATAGCCTGCCTGAACCGGGTTTTCCGGGTCTGTAACATCAATTACACAAATTCCACCTGTGTTGGTATGACCCACGTAAGCATACCCCCCGGAAACAGTAACACCATACGCCTGGAATGGTATTTCAATATCTCCAAGCCTTATCGGGTTGTATGGATCCTGAACATCCCATATTTCCAGCCCGGCTTCTTTTGACGCCATATACAACCTCTGGGTCGACTCTTCATAGAACAGATCAGAAATAACATAGGTTGAGTGAATCGTGTCGGAAATTATTGTAACAGATGACGGATCTGAAATATCCACAACAAAAACACCCCCACCGGAAGAACAGAATGCAAGATTTCTTAAAGAGTCTATTTCTGTGTCTTTTGCTGTAGCAAATGGCCAGTTACCAACAAAGTCTACATTCAGAGAGTAGTATTCGCTGCCTGTGTTCCACTGGTCACTGCCGGAATGGTCTCTTTCGAACACGGATTGAGAAGCCTCTACATCGCAACCGCCGGTAAAAAACGACTCCGCACTCTGAATTGATTCTTCTTCGGTAATGTTTGAGTTTTCACCGTACACTTCTCCTGGAAACTCTGCAGGCGTTTTCAGGTTTGCATGCGGCTGAACCGCTATCAAAATTACGGGAGCAAACAAAACCGCAACCAGCACATTCATCAGATTCCTCCATCCGCCAGCACCGTGGCAGCTGAACCCTGCCGCCCTCAGTAGAGACCATCAGGAACCTTGCCCCTGACACTTATATCTGTATCCAGCTAAATATCATTAACTGTCTTTCTGCAGGCAAGTCTTTCGGTTAACAATACAGTCGCAGTTGTACTTGCATAGAAGTTCTCCCGGGTTTTTTAAGTTTTTTGACCCGATACGGCGGATGCAAATGAATAAAACCCGGTCGGGGTACCGATCCTACTCTATAACCACAAAACGCTGAGTATCCGTGAAGCCTCCCGAGATCATCCTGCAGAAGTAGACACCGGGTGAAAGCCTATCCATCTGGATACTGTGATAGCCTTGAATGTACTCACCATCGATAATCGCGATGACATGCCCTGATAGATCGATCAAGGCAATGCTGACCAGCATTTGGTCAGGAATTTCGAAGCGAACTGATGCTACCCCGGAAGATGGATTAGGGATGACCGGCAAGAGTTTAATTCCCGTCGGGAAAGGTTCTGCTGATTCCTCGATGTCCGCAGGATCCCATCTGAAAGTGATGTCGGAAAGCACCGCTGTTAAATTTCGATTCGAAGATTCGAAGATCGCTCTGTATTGAACATACCTGTGGAGTAATCCGCTGAGGATACACGGGTAGTAAACGGGATCGGACCAGTCACCAAGACTGTCTGGATTATCTGCGCTTCTGTACTGGAAGTAGAGATCAGTTCCATACGGCTCTGAACCAGTCCAGTCCACAGCTGCCCATTGAGGAGGCAACAGAATATCGAGAACGCTTGACTCAATTGTCCCCACAGAGGAATAGCCACCAATATCCCACCATGCAACATCACCAGCGATATCTGCAGCACCTACGACATCCGGTTCTCCATTTCCATCGATATCGGCTGAACACACCGAGGAAGCACCCTCAAACTCCTGATCTATCACATGTTCAATCCAGGATGATCCTGAACCATCTTCGTTTTCCCAGAATGAGACCCTGGCCAGTCTGTAGGATGTACTCAGGACATCCTTATCTCCATCATCATCCATGTCTTCGGCAAGGATCGTGTTTGCATCGATGTAGTCTTGAGTGATCGTGTGCTCTGTCCAGGCTGTACCTGTACCGTTCGCATTCTCCCACCAGGTGAGCTCTCCGGCGAATACTGCGGCACCCAGAACATCCGGGTCTTCATCTCCATCAATATCCGCTGCATAGACGCAGACAGCTCCATCGAAATCGTCGTCAACAACATGTTCTATCCAGACTGTGCCAACACCGTTCGCATTCTCCCACCAGGTGATGCCGTTGGCGTAGTAGTGGGCAGCTCCCAGGACATCCATGTCACCGTCACCATCTATATCCTCGGCATAAACTGATATCGCGCCTCTGAACTCTTCGTCTATCGCGTGTTTGATCCAGACTTCGCCAGTGCCTTCAGCGTTTTCCCACCAGACTATATCACGAGCCTGGTAGGCTGCACCAAGAGCGTCCATATCGCCGTCGCCGTCGATATCTGCTGCATAGACGCCCTCCGGTAAATCAAAATTGCTGTCGATGCAGTAAAATGCCCAGTTCAGACCTGTTCCATCAACATTCTTCCACAAGCAGACATCATCATCCCACCATACAGAACCAAGAATATCAACATACCCGTCATTGTTCATATCTTCTGCATACACATCCCTGGCACCGTTAGAAGTTGCATCGATCGTGTGCTTTGTCCATAAACGCCCGTTGGCATCGACATTTTCCCACCAGGCGAACTCGTCAATATCGAAGGCGGCGCCAATGATATCCATATCTCCATCACCGTCTATATCATTAGAGACCGAGGAACCGGTACCGCCAAACAGCGAGTCAACGCTGAATCTCCCGTACAGGTCCAGCTCGAGAACACCAGGGGATGTCCAGCAAACATCTGTATCAAGGCAGAATTCCGTGCCAAAATCAAAGACAGGACCCCAGACACCAGGGCCTCCGGACCAGTCGGTCTGAACAGCTTCCCCTGCGAAAGAGGCGAACAGCAGCGATGATGAACCCAGAAAGAAGAGGACTTTCATTACACACCCAAAGGCTGAATACATTCGAGGCAGTGAAAGGCCGCAGAAGAAAACGTGATATCAGTCTTCCTCATTGATATAAATACAACACCGGTATTTAGAATAGAAGGATGGAGATTTCATGTCAACGAACAAGATCACTCCGTTGATTGAAAAAAGGGAGCTTGCACTCCAAGAAATGGCTAATACCGGCAAAACTGTTCCCTTTCAACACACTAATATTCTCCTTTTTTCCGTACAGTAAATCTAGCATCAACGAAACACTTCATTATACTGAAATATCTACCACCTGTTGTTCTGGTGCCCTTTACGTTTTCCGCTTACTCAGATGCCAAAACACAAACGGACTGGTCCTCCTGCCCCAGAGATGAAGACTCCGTACGCAGTAGCTTAACTCCTTCAGCATGGGATTCGGGATCGATATCACCCAGCCCGGGTTGATTAAGCTGGGCACATTTGTCGTCTCGTTTGATGCTAACTTTGTTTCAGAGGACTATGGTAGATATGGAATACTGCTCCAGGTAACGTTGATGGCGATGGGGACATTAACAAACTATGCGATGATATGAGCCTATGGAAATTCGCCTTCTTTGAGAATCTTGACGGCCTTGGAGCTCAATGGCAGAAACATGAGATTTTCCACTTGTCATGGATACCCGATAAATGCTCTGATGTGATTGATCTTGATATGGTTTGAATGTTTGCCCAGGAACTGAAGCCGCTCTGCACAGGCGTTTGAGAATATTTGTTCTGAAGGATATAAAATGGCTGGTCGTCTGTTTGAGAGTAGAAATACACTCTTTGACTGAATCAGAGCACAACCAGCCTTCTGGAACAGTGAAAGCTCTCTGAGTTCATTCTTACGATGTAAATCCCCGAACTTGGTGCAGGAAATTCAACAGCAGTTTCACCTGCAGGAAAAACGGAAGCATATGAATCAACAGACCTGCCCATTAGGTTGAAGATTATTAGTTCCACCTCTGCTTCCCCGGCAAGACTGAAACTTACGGAAAAGACGCTGCCTCCCGCAACAGGATTAGGACTTATCGCATTTAGAGTGTTTATGGACTCCTCTTCACTTAATCCATTTGGATCCCAGGAAACAAGGAAGTTGTCAAGAGACGGTGTAATCAGGGAGTCTTCAGTGAAGAACCGAACCCTGTACTGAAACAAAGTATCCCCCGATGATACAATATCACACAAATCACATGGCTCGTATATATACCCTGTCCAGTATCCAAGGTTTTGAGGATCAGTTCCAGTTCTGAACTGGAAAACAGTTTCAGTCCCGGGGGGTTCTTCTCCGCTCCAATCCACAGCCAGCCATTGCGGTTCTTCCTCCATGCATAGAATACTTGAGGTTACATAACCAGTCTGAGGGTAGGAATTAAGGTTCCACCAGGTGAGCTCTGTAAAAAAGTCAGTTTCTCCTACAAGAACATCAGCAAGATCGTCTCCGTTGAGGTCAGCAGCGCGAACGCAGTAAGGGTCTGCATCATCAGGGTCAATGACTCTCGAACTCCAGACCAAACCTGGACCCGAAATGTTAGTGTACAGACAGACACTGTTATTTCCCCTTCCGCCAACAATCACATCAAAGTCTCCATCATTATCAATATCACTGGCACACACTGTAAATGCCCCGAACTGGCTACCAATTTCGTGCGGGAGCCATTCCCCACCGAACCCGTCTGCATTTTCCCACCATCTTACTTCACTCTCCTGCATCGAAGTGCCTACGACATCAACATCCCCGTCACCATCCATATCGCAGGAGCATACCTCACTGGCCTTCCCGAAGTTCTCGTCTATGAAATACTCTTGCCACCCTGGTTCGGTGCTTCCCGGATTCTCCCACCACGACACATACCCGGGGGTCCATCTGGCACCGAAAACATCATCATCTCCATCTCCATCAACATCGGCTACGCAGATAGACCTAATGCCACCACAAGAATCATTAAGTACATGCTCGTACCAGGTTAAACCACTTCCGTCAATGTTTTCAAACAAGGTGAGAAAGCCTACACCTGAAGCAGATGAACAAACCAAAAGGTCAATGTCGCCATCTCCATCAACATCGGAAGCCTCTACACAACCTTCATTGTAATTGGGCACGACAGAAATTCTTGACCAGCTAGTTCCCTGTCCGTTCATGTTAAGCCAGACATCAATCCCATCCCAGCTGGACAGCGTGGCCGCATCCATGTCTCCGTCACCGTCAAAATCGGAAGTTGTAACCGATAACGGTTCCAGTACTTCTCCCAGGAACACTTCCTGCCAACTGGTTCCAGAACCATCCAGATTTAGCCAGCAACTAACGGAATCATCAGTGAAACTCACTGCGATAACATCCATGTCCTGATCCCCATCAAGATCCACGGCACAAGTCGACCTGGGATCCTCAAACTTTGAGCTGATAACATTCTCAACACAGGTACTTACAAGACAGATTTTACCCGGATTTATATTGTATTCAACATCAAGGCTCATGTAAAATTGATTTTGCCAATCAGTTACCGGTCCCAGCACTTCAGGGCCACCTGACCAATCGGTTTGGATCATTTCCCCAGCATACGAAATAGATAGCAAGAAAGCGGAACAAAAGAGAATTAGATATTTCATAACACATCCCCGCAAAGTAGCTATACAGAGCTGTGAAAGGCCGGAGAAGAAAGACAGGCGATCAGTCTTCCACTCAAAATGAAATGCAACACTGTTATTCAGTAATAGACGGAGAACAACTTCATGTCAATGAACGTTAATGGGGCCGCATAATGAAAAAGGGAAGCCATTGCTCCCCAAAAAGATGAGTGGCTGGCGAACAGGGAGTCGAACCCCGATTATCGGATCCAGAGACCGATGTCCTGCCATTGGACGATTCGCCAGCGAGGACGAATTATCATAAATCCATTATGTTCTGTCAAGTATTAAGTGCAGTAAAGGAGTTGAAATGACTAGAAGAAAAACCGGTTTTCTGCCCAGCTTCATAGTTGCGGCTCTAGTACTTTACCTCACTTCTCTGATTCTCGGCAGCAGAATGGTGTTTGCCGGGTTCTGGGGGATAGTGATAACTGCAGGTGTTGTGGGACTGCTTAATTTCTTCATTGCACCGTTGATCGCCCTGCTTACATGCCCTCTGCAGATACTGACCCTGGGGCTGGCAAGGTTTTTAGTAAGTGGTCTTATGATAGTTCTGGCTTCACACTTCCTGGACAGTTTTTCCATCGCCAGTTACTGGTGGGCGGTATTGGCAGCTGTAGTAATTTCAATTCTGACTTCAGCTGTTGAAAGCCTGTTCGGCATCAGGAATGGTCGGAACT
>JAGGYZ010000012.1 GCA_021162285.1 Candidatus Fermentibacteraceae bacterium | reverse complement strand
CGTTGCACTATCCATTGTTCCTGCAGCTTTCTGGGGCTGGCACTATGGAGAAGGAAATACAGACGATTTCAGGGTAAGGAACATGCATATCGCCGAAGAACTGAACAGGGTAATGACTGATTCAACACTGATAGCCATGGGAGACAGGGCAGGCAGCTTTGCCTATTTCTTCCGCGGAGGAGTGGTGCAGGCTGAAGGTCTGGCGGGAAATGCAGAGCTGATAAACGCCATAAAACAGGAACGGCTTCAGGAGTATCTGCAGCAGATGGGAGTACACTATATACTGAGCTGGACCGGCCCTGCCAGTTCCGTGGATTACACCTCGTGGGATCTTCTTGTTCCAGACAGGGCGCAGAGCATGTCTCCTCAAAACAGAATTACTGTTTACCACAGCGATGAAGTCGGAAGATGGACGGACAGTGGTGGAACTGTAGTTCTCTGGCAGTTCCGGGAGAGTCAGTATGTCAGATAGGCAGTGTAATGCTACAGCTGTTTTCGCTCTTCTGTCAGCGGCAGTTCTTGGTTATTTCGGAACTATTGGCAGCGGCTTTGTTTCGGATGACTTTGTGCTGGTTCACAGAGCTGCCACCGATGGTTACTTCACGAGCTGGGGAGGAGAAGACGGTTCGACATTCTTCAGACCTGTAACTACATTGTCTTACCTGTCCGATTTCCGAATCTGGGGCAGCAATCCTGCAGGATTCCACCTTACAAATGTTCTGTGGCATTTTTTCACCGGTACAGCGGTATTCCTGCTTCTGCTATCATTATTGAAGCAAAGCCGGATTCAACAACCGTGTCTGTTTGCGTTGTTGTCGTCTGTTCTATTTCTGAGCCTTGCCTCACACTCCGAGTCTGTTGCGTGGGTTTCCGGGAGAACAGATGTCCTTGCAACAGCCTTTGCACTGTTCTCCATTTTCTTCTTCTACAGATATATGAGCAAGCCTTCTACACCAGAAGCCGTTTTTGCAGTTGTTTTTTTCTTTCTGGGATTGCTGGCCAAGGAAAGCGTAATAGTAACGCCATTGCTGTGGGGAGCTCTTTTTGTTTACAGTTCTTCAGCAGGCGATAAAAAACACAGCAGAAGTAAATGGCTTCTCGCAGTTTCACTGCTGCTTACAGGAGTTTACCTTGCTTTCCGAATTTTTCCGGATGGTAATTTCTTTTCAAATATGAAGTCAGGTGGTTTTCTCAATATTTCCGCTACCGGTATGGCAGAAAGTCTTGTGCGCTATTCATTCAGAGTATTCATTCCTCCGCTTCCTGTTTCATTCAGGCATCTGGTTCTCTCACATCCTGCACTGGTTCCCGCCACTCTTTTTCTGCTTGTTGTCCCTCTGGGAATTGCTGTTCACAGAAAGGCGAACAGAAATCAGAAAAGGCTTCTTGTTCTGCTGGCCGGGTGTTTTGTTATCTCACTGCTTCCGGTACTGAGTATGAAGGTGTCTCTTTTTGACACACGGTCTGAGAGATTTCTGTATCTCCCAAGTGTGTTTGCTTCAGGCTTTTTAACTGTCGCCGTGGCTTCTGTGTTCAGGAAAACCGGAACCGCTGTTGTGATTTTTGTGGTTCTGATAATAATTCAGGGGATATTTCTTCACAGATCCAACGAAAACTGGCGGCAGGCAGGAGTGCTGTGTTCCCGTATTTCGGAATCAGTTTCAGAATACCATCCCGACAGTGTTTTTATCCTGGCTGTACCCGACAGCTTCCACGGGGCGTATGTGTTCAGAAACGGTTTGAATGAAGCTGTTGCAATGTTTACAGGGGAAGACCGGGATTACACAGTTTACTGTAAAATAGGTTCTTACGGAGATTCTCTGTTCTGTGAAAATGCAGAACTGCCCGATTTGGGAGAAACAGAGCGAACGGTAATCACCTGCGTAGACGGAACAATGCGCAGAGCACCAGCTGGGTTGCTCTCCAGAAAGGCACTGGTTTGTGCAGAGGTAAGGTCTATCATTAGAGTAACCTCGCTGTTGAAGCATTTGTCATTTTTATTATTCGAGAATCCTTTTCAGCTTTTCAAGGCTGGCAGTATGATTTGCTTCGTTCATTTTCCGGATATTGATAAGCTTCCATTTAAGTGCAGGAAGTTGGGCAAGATGATCTATGCCCAGCAGGTTCCAGTCAGGTGTGCCTCTTTTCAGGAACATGTTCAAACAAGGACAGGCACCTGTGTTCCATATTGACATTCCATTGATGGTTACGGAACCATGTCGGTAGCCGTTCCTGCAGATCGCTTACAAGGAGAATTTTCCTCTGCTGTCCTATCGGTATGAAGTGAGACAATCCCTGCAGCTCCAAGGCTGTTTGCCCTCCAACGTGAGCTGTTTTATCCAGTTGAGTCACTCCCCCTGCCATTCAACCTGATCTCCGGGACGGATGTATGCCCCTGTTCCGAATCGCTGCAGCCATCCTGAACCCACGTGCCAGTTTGCCAGTTCGCTTGACACTCCAAGCAATGTAAGCCAGGGCTGAGTCGCAACTGTGTTCTTCGGCCACTCCTGCAGCACCTGGTTTATCTTTGATGCGTTTCTACTAGTCATGCTGGACATTCGCCAATATTTCCAAACCCTGAACAACATTCAGTTTCGTTTCATACCCATATATCTAGGAGCTTGTCCGAGAATAGGCGTTGAGCAGTAGCGCCTCACGGACGAGATAGAATGCATGCCGATTAGAGAAGAATAGCAACGCTATTTGACGAAAATTGGCGTGTATTATAGCCGTTTGTGTGGTGGCTAATGCCGATGTTGTATTTTCGGTCAGGCTCCTAGTAACACTAGATGCATAATTAAAAATATAAACTATATGTGCTTTTCCCGAAACCCTCATTAAAATAAGTACTGTTTCCCTGAGAAGAGACAGTCTGATATTCCACCGATAATCTAATACTGGGAAACTGGATTTTCAGCATTTTCACAGTAGCTCCCAAAACCACTTTTCAGTTCCAATATTTGTAAGTTTTCTTCCTGAAACCAACATGCCAGAAGCTTGTGGTTCCCGGGTAAACCCGGAAATTAACCATACCGCCTGAAACATCTTCAGTCAAACATCGTTACTGCATATTTTCACTGGAAACGCAGCATCATGATGCACTACACCCCTTGAAGTTCGATCGCTGACAACTCACCCAACCTTTATCTCAGGCACATCATCCTGCCATGGAACGTAGTCCGCGCATGGTTCACAGACACGCTCCAGTGGCTCAGGCGGAGGTCTTGGATCCAAGGTGTTTCAGTATGCGCTTGATGACCGGGGGCTGTTCTATGAAGGATATGACCTTCATCTGTCCTCCGCACTTCGGACACTTCAATGCATCAACATCCCAGACCTTCTTCAGAAGTGCAGCCCACTTCTGTCTTCTCCGTCTGTAGTATGACGAACGGTTTTCTATTGAAGAGGCGGATTTTTCTTTGCCTGATGCTTTCGGTAAAATGCCCTGATGGTGCTCACGGCCCCGCCATGCCTGGCTGTACGCCCCGTAGTAGATAACCTGCTTCGAGCCCTTCTCTGGTATATGGGATGTTATCCGTGCTATCCATTCCAGGGGACCTGCAACATCGAAGTTTCTGGCAAGAGTGGGGTGAAAGTGTTCTCGCCGATAAAGCGCGGTATCCGAACCTTAAATGCCAGCTGCAGGCCCATTGATACTTCCGCTCGGGGGAATTGGCTTTGGTTGTTGATAACAGGTATTTCTCTGGAATTGCTTATTTTCCGCAACACCCGACTGGCTGCGATCACAACAATTGTTACATTGACTTGCAGAGGTGTTAGGAACATTGTCATGCGATGAGACCTTTTTACAAAACACAGTCGGTTAAAACAGTTGTAGCTGTAATTTCTCTACTGTCTGTCGTTTACTTCGTGGCGGTGTATGCTCCTGCAAGGCTGTCAACTGAGTTTGACGATGCTTATATGTACTGTCGTTACGCTTCCAATTTTCTGGAGGGTAATGGGTTTTCCTGGAATGCCGCAGATGGCCCTGCATTTGGAGCAACCAGCCCGGTGTTTCTGTTTTTAATCACAGTTTCTAAAAGTTTGTTTACGGCAGATAATTCATTTTTACTGAGCTTCACTTCATTTTCTACAGGTCTTCTGGGGCTTGCTGTTCTTG
>JAGGYZ010000088.1 GCA_021162285.1 Candidatus Fermentibacteraceae bacterium | reverse complement strand
GAAGATCGTTGGAATGGTGTTCCATTCTGGTGGTAATAACCGTGCAGTCGTCACCGGAAGGAAGAGAGTGTGCCAGTTTGTTTATTGCTTCGGAGGCATTTTTTCCAAAGATAACAGTGTTGTTCGTGAGGTCGGCTTTTACAAATTCAGCAATTATTTCTCTTGCCTCGTCGAAGGTCTTTGTGCTGAGCCTGGATTTGAAGCCGGTTCCCCGGTGAACACTGGAGTAGTACGGCATGAATTTGTCGAGTGCTTCAACTGCATCTCTCATGGGAGGGGAACTTGCACCATTATCAAGGTTAACGTAGGTGACGGTGGATCCGTCAAGAAGAGGGGTTTTCATATCAAGACCCAGGATTCTATCTCTCATTTTTCACCTTTTACAACTGAATGCTGCTTGAAAGTAATCTGCTGCTGATTATTGAGCGCAATATACAAACAAATTTCATGAAACTCAATGCCCGTCAGAAATCGTCTTAAAAGAGATATCTGCCATGAAGCGTTGTGCTTTTCAGGAATAACGATATATTATCGATCTTCCAGGGACGCAGTTGCCCTGGTATTACTGAACAAAGTAGAAGGATGAGTTTATGAGAATACTAATGCTTGCTGTCGTTGTGTTTGCCTTCACATGTTTTGCTGTTCCTGAAGGTGTTGTAACCGTATTTCATGCAGGAAGCCTTACGGTTCCGTTCGAAGCAGTCGAATCAATGTTTGAAGAGCAGTATCCCGATGTTGATGTGCAGAGAGAAGCTGGCGGCAGCGTAGCAAGTGCCAGAAAAATTACTGAGCTTGATCGTGATTGTGATGTAATGGCATCAGCGGATTACAGAGTGATAGACAGCATGCTCATAGATGAGTACACAGGCTGGAACTGTATATTCGCAACAAATCAGATGGTTGTTTGTTACATGCCGAACAGCAGGTTTGCTTCGGAGGTAAACGGTGAAAACTGGTTTGAAATCCTTGCTCGCGATGATGTGGAATGGGGGTATTCAGATCCCAGCGCTGATCCGTGCGGGTACCGAACCCTGCTTGCTCTTCAGCTTGCGGAGAAACACTACAACTCTCCAGGCCTGTTCAATGAGCTTGTTAACGGAAGAAACGAGGCCAACATAAGACCGAAATCTGTAGAACTGATCTCTCTGCTGCAGAGTGGTCACCTGGATTATGCATTTGAATATCTGTCTGTTGCTGTTCAACACGATCTTCAGTATGTGGTTCTTCCGGCCGAGGTAAACCTGGGTGATCCTGATCAGGCTGAGCTTTACGCAGCGGTATCAACACAGATAGCCGGCAGTCAGCCAGGTGAAACGAGAACAGTTTATGGTGCTCCCATAGCATACGGGATAACAATACTGGACAATGCTCCAAACCGGGAAGCAGCTGAGGCATTTGTTGCTTTCCTGCTCAGTGCTGATGGAGGGCTTTCTGTTCTTGAGGAGATGGGGCAGCCTCCCTTTGTTCCGGTTCGTGTTTCTCCCGGTACAGTATTTTCAGAAATCCCGGCAGAGATTTCTTCTCTCACAAGGTAACAGATATGAGCAGAGGGCCATTCTTCTGGTTGAGCATTGTGTCGGCTGTCGCTGTAATGTCTTTTCTTGTGCTGCCAATGGCCAGTATGATGACCGCTCCTGGTCTGAATGACATAAAACAGGCTCTTTCGGATAAACTGGTAACAGATTCGGTGCTTCTCAGTCTTTACACTGCAACTGTTACAGCTCTGATCTGTCTTGTATCAGGGACGCCACTGGCTTACCTGCTGGCAAGAAAAGAATTTCCCGGGAAGCGGATTGTTCTGAGTATTGTTGACATTCCTATTGTTATTCCACATCCCGTTGTCGGTATTGCAATCCTGGGTGTTACAGGGCGGAATCACTGGTTCGGCCGCATTCTGCTTGAAGCTGGAATAAGGGTAATGGGAAGCAAAACAGGGATTATTGCTGTAATGGTGTTTGTTGCTATGCCGTTCTTTGTTAATGCAGCAAGGGAAGGGTTTGCTTCAGTATCACCAAGGCTGGAAAATGTTTCCATGAGTCTGGGAGCGTCAAGATTCTCAACATTCAGAAGGATTACCCTTCCGCTGGCAGGAAGAAGTATTCTGGCAGGCCTGATTATGAGCGCAGCCAGGGCTCTCAGTGAATTCGGTGCTGTAGTGGTTGTAGCATATCACCCGATGATTGCTCCTGTGCTTATGTATGAGCGGTATGAAGCCTACGGACTTAAATACAGTCAGCCTGTGGCATTCATTCTTGTTGTGGTAAGTCTGCTTGTGTTTATTGCCCTTCGTTTTGTTACAGCGGGAAAAACAGCAAAAACAGAGGAAAGACCATGATAAGGCTGAAGGGGCTTACAAAGTCATTTTCGGCATTCAAGCTGGGGCCTGTTGATCTGGATATTCCAGAAGGAAGTTTTTTTATGCTCATGGGACCCACCGGATCAGGTAAAACTCTTATTCTCGAAACAATTGCCGGACTGACGCAGATAGATGAGGGCTGTGTAGAAATTTCCAGGCGGAATATGAACAGTATTAAGCCAGGCAGGAGGGGCGTAGGTATTGTTTATCAGGACAGTGCCCTTTTTCCACACCTGACTGTGAAGGAAAACATTTCATACGGTCTGAAATGGGGAAGGAAAGGTGGTCTCGGAACGGCAGAAATTGTTGAAATGCTGGATCTGGAACAGTTGCTGAACAGACTTCCCGGCAAGCTCAGTGGCGGTGAAAAGCAGCGAACTGCGCTGGCCAGAGCTCTTGCCACAAACCCATCGGTCATGCTTCTTGATGAACCGATGAGTTCTCTTGATCAGCAGTTCAGAGGGTATCTCAGGCGGGAGCTGAAGACAATTCACAGCAGAACGAAAACAACATTTGTAATGGCTACCCACGACTTTACAGACGCTGTTTCTCTGGGAACTGCAGGAGCTGTGGTGAACAATGGACAAATAGAACAGCAGGGTTCTATCGACGAGATATTTTTCAAACCCTCCAACCGGTTTATGGCGGCATTCACAGGTATGAAGAATCTTATCCCTGTGGAGTATGAGGAGAAAAAAGCGGTAACAGCTGATGGCCTTTGTATTGACATGCCGGAAGGCTGCAGAACAGGCAAAGGCTGTATTGCAGTTCCGCAGGATTCAATAAGCGTTTCCACAGGATCACCTGTGGAAGACCGGACAAACCAGTTCAGTGGTCAGGTTACCGAAATAGTTCGTGAAGGATATGGCTATGCAATTGAGATTATCTGTAGAACAACTGTTTTTACTTCCATAGTGCCACCTGACGCATTCAGAAAACTGAATGTAAAACAGGGAGACACAGTATCAATCTCATGGAAAGTTTCCTCAACACACTTTTTTTAAAAAAGAAACTGTGCAAATTGCGACAGGATGAACATCAGTTTTTAATAAACTATCCCTTGTGAAACCTGCGCATTTCCGTAACAATTTTCTTCATATCGCGGTTTGCTACTGCAATGGTGGTGAAGGCGACATCAATGAACTGCAGCCTGTTGATCAGGATCTTTACCAGGCTGAGAAGGATCTTTGTTGTAATAACAGGACTGGATTCAATGAGTTCTATAAAACTGTCCCACTCAATACTGTAAACGACACTGTCTTCTGTTGCTTTTACGGTTGCTGAACGGGGAGACCCGTCGAGAAAAGACATCTCACCAAAAACATCCCACTCGGAAAAAATAGCCAGAGGAACAGAGTCTTCGTCCCAGCTGTCGCTTGCTGTGGCCGAGCCGGTCTTTATTATGTACATCACCCGGGAGGTATCATCCTTGGTGACGATCTCGGTTCCCGCAAGAAACACTTTCTTTTCACACTTGGAAATGAACTCGGTTCTCTCTACATCAGTCAGGTCATCAAGAAATTTTTTGTGCATGTCACTCTCCCTTGGGTTTGATAGTTACAATAGTAAGAAACTGCTTCGAAAAAAAGGATGCCTTTGGAGAAGAAAACAGTTTTCACCGTACGGCAGTATATTTTGTGGGATGCATACAGATAAATACTCTTATGAAGTGAGAGAAAATGTTCGTTGTCCTTGCTTTTCTCACAGGTTTTCCATGCTTTTCCTCGATCATCCACACTGAGGGTGCCCAGACTCTGGTTTACAGCACACAGACAGCTTCCGGATACAGCCTGGTTGGAAGCCTCTCTTCAGGGTGGGGAGGGGTTCCGGAGACTGTTGTTGTGTACACCACTGATCAATATGGAATGGTGGTTTCACAGACCGCTGCCTCATTTTCCGGCGAACCTGTCAGCACCGTGAAGTTTCAGGACGGAATTGCAGTGATCTGTGACAGCAGCGAGGAAACAGTTGTTACTCTTTTCAGCAGCTCGGGACTGGAAATGTGGAAAACACAATTCACAGGAGAACCGCTGGTCAATGCAGAAGCTGCTGCCGACGGAGCATACATGGTTGCAGCGGGGAATGTGTCCGGGTTTCTTCAGGTTGCAGAATTGGACATCCTGGGAAACATCCTCTGGAATACAAACTATCCATCCATCACATTTTCAGTTGGAGGCGTTTCCCTCTATAACGATATAATATTCATTCTGGGAACATTCGAAGAGCCGGGCTGGAACAGCAGTGTGTGTATCATTACTATGAATTCAGAGGGTACGGTGCTGGAACAGCACACTGTGTTTTCCGGTGAGGGCAAAATGTTTCCCAGGGCAATTAGCGTTGTTGACTCAGGTATTTACATTCTTGTAAATGCCATCACGGAAGAGAACAACATGATTGGTGAAGTCAGGCTTGTTAAACTGAATTATTCTATGGAACCCCAGTGGACAGGGGTGTTGAGCGGAACAGGCTGGGAAACAGCAACCGGTATGGTTTTGCTGGCAGATGGCGGTTTTGCAGTGTCCGGCTGGTCAAATTCCATTCCTTTCAGCGAATCAGACAGATCCGACCTGTCAATCAGCAGGTTCAGCGGCAGCGGTGAACTTGTGTGGGTTAGACACTACGGTGGTGTATCAGCAGATTATGGACTGTCATTGTCTGCAGTATCCGACGGAGGACTGCTCGTTACAGGCTGTTCAACGGAAGACCTGTACCAGGGCTGGTTCCTGAAAACCGATTCTCTAGGTTTTCTGGAACCTCAGAGTGTTCAGGATTATTCATCAGGTGAATTCAGTGCAGTTCTTTTGACCAATCCGATTGTATCCGAATTTCTTTCGTTTGTGTTGAGCTGCACAGAACCCGGAGTTGTGAAGGTTACAATGTACGACACTGCCGGGAGGTCGGTTGCTACGTACACAACTGCAGTTACCTACGGGGAGAACCTGTTGAACCTGTCTGCCAGTGTTCCGGCAGGTGTTTACTGTGTTCTGGTTTCAAACACTGAGAATCAGTCGGTTTTCAGAGCAGTTGTCTGCAGAGGTGGCAGATGAGTATTGCAATTCTGTTTGCTGCTGTTGTTTCAAGTCAATCTGTTCTTTTTGTAGGTAACAGCTACACTGCAGCAAACGGTGGTTTGTCCGGCATGTTAAAACAGATATACGAATCTGTTGAACCGGATACCATCACGGTTGATCAGCTGACAACTGGAGGAGCATGCTTTGAAGATCACTGGAACAACCCGTCTGTGCGTGAAGTGATTCTAACCGGTGTCTGGGATACCGTTGTATTTCAAGAGCAGAGCTGTATGCCGGTGATTGATCCTGCAAGAACCTATACCTTTGGAGACAGTCTGGCCTGGTTCACCGAAGCAGCTGACTGCAACCCTGTATTTCTGATGACATGGGCAAGAAGAAACGACCCGCTCATGCTTGAAGGGCTGAGAGCAGGCTATTCAAGAATGGGGGCAGTCCACGGTTCGCCTGTTGCACCGTGCGGTGTTGCGTTTGAACTGATAAGAACAGAATACCCGGAAATAAACCCCTATTCCCCTGACGGAGCACACCCTTCACTGCAGGGGTCATACCTGGCAGCATGCGTCATTGCTGTAACTGTGTACGATATCGATCTGGCAGCTACAGGGGTCTGGCAGCCTCTGGAGGTCAGCACGGAAGACGGAGAGATTCTCCGCCTGGCTGCCGACCTGGCATGCAGCAGCTATCTTCAGCCGGGAGGAAGTGTATCTCAATGAAGTACAGAGCTGTGGTCTTCGACATGGACGGAACTCTGGTGAATACAATACCGGATATTGCCCTTGCCGTTAACTCTGTTCTTCGGGGGAACGGCCTTGTGGAAAAGACGGTGCATGATATTGAAAAAGGGGTTGGTTACGGCGTTGACCACCTGCTGAGAACCCATGATGTTCCCGAACAGATGAACTCATCTCTGGTGAGGGAGATAGACAATGCATACTCGGAGATGAAGCAGTCAAAAGCATATGTTTACAGTGGTGTGAGGAATCTGATACAGATGGTTTCGCAGGCTGGAGTGCAGATGTTCATCCTCAGCAACAAACTCCAGAGAAGCCTTGAGAAGTCTGTTTCAGATCATCTTTCATTTGCAGAGTTTCTTCAGGTTGTCGGGTCAGGTCCTGGAAGTCCGGCAAAACCATCTCCTGACCTTCTTCTCGGAATACTTGATGAATTCGAGCTGCCGCTTGATTCTGTGCTCATGGTTGGCGATGGGGAAGCAGATGTAGCAGTCGCACAGGCTGCAGGAATTCCATGTGTTTCTGTGTTGTGGGGGTTCAGAAGTAGAAAGGCTCTGGAAGCCGCAGGAGCAGATCTGTTTGCTTCTACACCACTGGATGTTGCAAAGTTTATTCTGGGGGAGGAACAATAACCGTCAGATCCGACGGCTTTGAAATCAGTTCAATGTATTCGGAATCTGCATCCGGCTCAACAATTTCGCCGTCGAGTTCAAGCAGAATAGAACCTGCATTGAAAGGTTCGATTCTTATAACGCTTCCCCGGGCTGCTGTTGCGTATTTCGTATCCAGAAGGGTTCCGTCGTAGAGGTTTGAAATATGTGTTGCAATCCCGAAGAAATTCATAGGTGAAACAACAGCGCTGTCCAGGAACCCGTCATCGGGTACCGCTGCGGGAGAGAGCTGCATTCCTCCTCCTGAATACCTGCCGATACCTGTTGTAATGGTGAGATAGTCACCTTTGTAAAATGGTTTCCCGTCACAGAAAACTGCGGCCTTCCATCTGGGAGGGAAAACTGCCGATGCAGCCAGCGAAAGCAGGTAGCTCATGCTTCCAAAGGGAAGGAAGCGGCGAGAATTCACAGCTCTCTTCAGAACCAGAGCGTCGAAACCCACACCTGCGGAGTTAAGAAAAAACCTTGTGCCGCCGGACCACAGGCACAATCCGGTATCAACTTTCTTAGAT
>JAGGYZ010000087.1 GCA_021162285.1 Candidatus Fermentibacteraceae bacterium | reverse complement strand
TGTCCTTCGTAGAAGAGGATAGGAGTGGGAGGAAGTGCAGGCACTCCCCATCCGCCATCAAGGTAGTACGCACTGAGAAGCTCATCCGCAGCTTCCCTGGCGCCGGCAAGACCTCTGTTAACAACCCATCCACCGATAACAAAGAGACTGTCACCATCATCAACTGTAACAGGTCCCATCGAAGGCAGGAACCTGTAATCGAAGGTGGGATATCCCAGTGCAAGCGGGTTGTTGTAAACAAACGGCCATGGCCCCGGGTTAGGAGTAGTTCTGGCCTCAGGCGTGTTCGGGTTTCCCACCCAGTCTTCAAGATAAGCCGGTCCACTGTACTGGCCACTCTCGTCAGGGAACTGCCCCCACATGTAATCGTATCTCTCAATGTCTGTTCCGGGATCACTTTCCCAGTTCCACCAGCCATGGCTGAGAGGAATTGGAACACCGTAAACATCGATAGGACGCTCTATGGTTCCGTCGGCTTTCTTAACCCACAGATCAAGAAGACGCCAGGCGATAAAACCGTTGCAGGGGACATCTAGATCCTGCTCACCGGAATCATCTACAGAACTTCCTGCTCCGTCACCGTCCCACATGTAGCTCATGCTTCTGGGAACAACTGCGAAGGTGGTGTCGCCCACTACATGAAACCAGTAGGTTTCCGGGCGCTCCCCAGGCAGGAACATTTCCATGCCGGTTCCGCTGTTGATCGGGTAAAGAGTATCACCGCTCACCTCGTCAATCTTGAAGAGAATGGTGAAACCATCAGCAACACCGTCACCGTTCACATCATTATCGGCAATGCCATCTGATCCGATGTAGTTGTAGTAGTAGTAGATGTTGTCGGGGTCATCGGAAGGAAGAGGGCTATCGGGGTTCTGCTGGTATGTGTAGATATCCTGCTCGCTGGCAAGAGTACCATCCTGGAAGATGTACTCGAAGTCGGGAGCAATTTCTGTGTCACCGCTGTTGAGCCATATTGCGTGACCGTCGTAGAATACCACATCTTCGATAGCTGCCTCAACTGGGTCAGCCGTTGCAATATCACAGTCACCTCGAACAGCAACAACCATACCCTCAAGCGGGGCACCACTGCCAAACTCGCTGTGGTGTGTTACCACAAACCTGTTGGCGATAAAGTTGTTGTAGCCAGGTGTTCCCCAGCCGTAGTTCTCTTCCCATACGCCCATGCCATACGGGTCTGAGTTCCTGGGAAGATACCAGTCATCGTATCCGTACTGGGTCTGCTCAAGAGCAACAGGTCCCGGAACAAGTTTTTCCATGGGAAAGCCTTCGCTAGGCCAGAGTTCCCAGGCTCCGTAATCGGAGCAGCTTGCCCACTTACCGGCACTGTCCGGCCAGCTGCTGGTAATTTCTCCAGCGCATGCAGTCCAGAAGTTACCCGCCCACAGGTAACTGTTGCCGGAACCGCCCGGCCATTCCATTGATGGATAATTTCCATCAGGGTCTCCGAACCTGCCGAGATTCAAGAATGCACTCCAGAGATTGCTAAGATTGTGCAGTCCCCAGACCAATGGGGGTCTGGCATCTGTGCTCTCTGGCAGGGAAACCTCTCTAAGCTCTCTTGCGAGGCCCGTGCCAACAAACACGAAGAGTGCAAGCACGGCGAGCGCAAGGAATCCGCGACTTCGTCTGGTATTCCTCATACTCACTTCCACCTCCTGTCTTCTTCCAAACCTGATTCTATGAGTGGTTTGGACTTCGTTTGTATAGTGCGTCATATTCATGCCACACCCTAATTAGTCAACACAAAATTGTAACTCAGCGAGGTCCATACACCAACGGGCTGACCGTTGTTTCGTGCAGGTGACCAGCGCGTGTTCCACGCCGCGGTCATAGCGGCAGAATCAAGGCTGCCTACCCCACTTGAGTTGTACAGCTGAACATCAGCCACTGAACCGTCAGCTTTGACATAGATCCAGAGAGTAACCAGACCTTCTACACCAGCCTGGCTGGCCAGGTCAGGGTAGGTAGGTGGCGGCTTATATGTGCAGACAGGGAAAACCTCAGCGCCCATAAACCGTGGAGGTCCCATTTCTTCACTCTGCCCCATATCAGCAAGCTCATCACTCTGATCAATTGTAAGGGCTTCTTCCAGCCCCTCTGTGTCATCACTGAGCGACAGTGTAACGTCGAGCTCTTCTATAATATCTTCTGTTTCATCCTGCAATTCTTCCTGTTCGTCTTCAACTTCTTCTTCCTGCTCCTCAACGGTATCGTCGAAGGCGATGTCAGCTTCAACAGCCTCCATCTGAGAATCAGATGTTCGAGTAGACAGCCTGCCCAGTTCACTGGCAGGAATAAACTCGAAGAAGATGATCAGAAACGCGAGAGCAGTAACAATACCCCACTCAAAACCAAGTGCGGATTTTCTTCTGCTCTCTGTGTTTGCGTTTGTAGACATCACACCTCCTCTATATTCCTGTGCCCAGCTCCTGGGCGTTAAACTGGATGCTGTACAGTTCCTCGAAACGAAGATCAGCAAAAAGATCAACCATAGTTCTCATTGGAACACGGGTGTCCGCATTGATAACTATGACATCAAGCCGCTTGTTCTGCTCACGCCAGAATTTGTCGGCAAGTCTTCTGAGCTGTTCTGCGATCTGCCCGGCAGGTAGATCGTAGTCGCCAATTCTTGCCACAATTTCGCTCTGACTGTCACCGGGGTTCATCTGTTTTATCCAGACTGCCACGATGAGATTCTCCTTACCCAGCTCACTCATAACCTCGGGATGAGCCTGGGGAAAACGAATCCTGAGACCACTGTCATCCTTGAAAATGGTGGTTGCCATGAAGAAAACCAGAAGCAGAAATACTATATCCGACATAGTGCTGGATCCTATTGTATTGCCGACTTTCATTCTTCTTTTAAACTTCATTATGCACCACCTCCAAGCCTCTCCTGTATTGTGATACCCGTTCGGCTGACACCGTTGCGCCTGAGAACATCAAGAGCATTTATCATGCCGTCGTAATCACAGTCAGGGAAAAACTTGAGAATAACAACAAGCTCACTCTCTCTTACGGCTGAGGCGATGTTACCCTGCCTGGCATCAGCCAGAACAAGGGTATCGCCAAAAGCCACTTCTCCAAAGATCGGATCGATGACAATTGGAACAGACCCGCCCATCTCCTCCCGAATCAGCCCGGGATGTACAATGGCAGAAAGGTTCTCTGCCTGCACAGCCGAGCTCAAACTGGAATAGGTACCCGAAGGAACACCCTTTGCCACTTCGAGGTTGTTCAACAACCTGTCTGAGGTGGCTTCCACTGATTCAGCCCGCTGGGCTGCAAGGGTCATTATTCCTTCCTGAAGCACCGGGTCATCGAGAATAACATCTTCACCGGCTAATGCTCTGTGAAGAGGTCCATCAGGCGGAGCCTGGTCTACCAGAGCCACATAGCTTCCGATACCCCACTGCTTGATGGTTATCACCAGCCGGTTTGTCTCATCGATCACTACCTCTTCCGTCCGATCATCAGGTTTTTTAGGCAGCTGGTAGCTGATACCCTTCTGAACGTCGAAAGTGGTTGTCACAAGGAAGAAGATCAGCAGCAGAAATGCAATATCGGACATGGACGAATCAGTAAACTCGCCTGTTGCCCGTGGTCTTCTATTGTGCATTCTTGCTCCTTATCACAGTTGCTTGAGGTTTTCCATGTCTGCAAGCTGATCAACAAGGAACACGCTTGCTTCTTCCATATCGGTAATGAAACGACCTACTTTTGCAATGAAATAGTTGTTGGCCATCTGAATCGGGATAGCAACCACAAGACCGGAGGCCGTTGTGATAAGAGCTTCCTGAATACCGCCTGCTACCAGGCTGGCATCAACATTCTTGGCTGCAGCAATTTCACCGAAGGCACGGATCATACCGGAAACCGTACCAAGGAATCCAAGCATAGGCGCAATACTTGATACAGAGGCAAGAACAACAAGCCCCTTCTCAAGGTGAGCCATCTCTATGGATCCTGCACTTTCAATCGCCTTTTCAACATCTACAAGGCCTTTGTCTCTTCTCGAAAGACCTGCTCTGAGAATAGCAGAAACAGGACCTCTGGTACGATCGCAGAGGCTTTCTGCACCGCTGAGATCACCTTTGCGAACATATCCCCCAAGCTGATCGAGGAATTTATTCACATCGAGTTTAGCCTTGCTGAAAGCAATGAATCTCTCTACTGAAACTGCGATACCGATAATCAGTGCAATAAGAATCGGCCACATAAAGGCACCACCGGCGATGAACAGATCTTTAAGATCCATGCTCGCACTCTGTGAACGCTCCACTTCTTCGGCCACAGGTGTTTCTGAAGCATCTACAGCTTCAGCATCCACGGTGGGCTCTTCCGCCGGAACAACCTCCTCATCTACTGCCTCGGTAACAACTCCTGTAGTGTCTATTGCTTCCGGCTCTTCATTCTGAGCAACGGCAAGCGGTGCCATTATCAGTAGAAGCACCAGCAAGATTTTATGCATCTGGTAACTCTCCTTGTTCTTGCGGGAATCCCCGCCCAATATTCCTACCATTCGAAGTCTATACCGAAACGGATCCGTCTTCTGCGGCTGTAAGCATCAGGCTGGCCAGAAGCACTTCTTGGATCATGATCAGGATATCCATTTCCATCCTGGTCTGCATCGTACCACGCTGTATCTCTGATAGTGCTGATGTTTGCACGGTTAAAGAGATTAAGCACCCATACGTATATATTAACAGATGTATCACCCATCCAGAACATCTTGTTCAGCTTGGCTGTTGTGTTCATTGTGAACGGATAACGCTCGCCATTGATCTCGGGGTCGGCAGTTGCCTGACCGCTTGCATTGTATGGGAAACCACTTCCGTAATTCCACTGAAGCGAAAGACCAAGTCCCTGAAGGTAGCGTGTGCCACCCCAGGCTGGTCCCTCGTTACGGGGAACGCGGAAATCAAAGTTTGCATTAACTTCATGCCTCTGGTCCCAGTCGAGGAAACTCTCGCGCTTGGGAATAACCCAGCCAGCCCAGTTATAAGAGTAGTTCTGGTAAGCACTGGAGCTCTTGCCCTTCGCTATGGAGTAGGTGTAGTTGGCACTGAAACTGATGAAGTTTGAAGGACGCCTCATAAGTGTAAACTCTGCACCGCGAACATTACCATAGTCACCGTTTATGAACAGGTCGTAGGCGTCAACGGCAGTGAAGTAGTTTTTCTGCATATCGAGAAGACCTGTGATATCTTTGTAGTAACCGGTGATATCGAGCATCGTTATGTCGTCAAACTGGTGCTTGATACCAACTTCGTAAG
>JAGGYZ010000016.1 GCA_021162285.1 Candidatus Fermentibacteraceae bacterium | reverse complement strand
ATACACCGACATAGCAATGCTGCCAAGAAGGCAGTATCTATACTGCCTTCTTGGCAGCATTGCTATGTCGGTGTATATAAACTTCATATGCTTTGGGGTGCTTTTTTCCGAAAGGAGCCGGATAACTGTATTGCAGGGAGATTGAAGCTGTTCGCGCGAAGGGACTTTGCCCGGAGAAGACCAGATGGAAGCCTGTGGATATAGTCTGCGACAATGATGGTGAAGAGATCATTGTTCGAGCTAAATTGGCTCGTGACGATGAGTCAAGAGCTGTCAGTATAGCTGAGTCAGTTTCTCATAGTCTGCTGTCAAAGCTTGGATTTCGAATGGCAGACCCATACATCGTACAAATAGGGAATGAATTTGCCGCTGATCTTTCCAAACAGTATGGGTTTACCAGCCAGATCCAACCTGGCCGACACTGGGGTACGCGTTTGATGGGTGAGGAAGCCCTAAACATGTTTGATATGCGTGATGCTGTTGATTTGCTGTATAATCCAGAACAGATATTTTTACTGTATCTTGCCGATGTTGTTCTTGCCAATACAGATCGCAAAACACAGGGCAATGTGTTGATTGCAAAGCGTCCTCACTCTGATTTATTCGATATTGTACCAATTGATCAGAGTGAATCGTTTTTTCATCCCAGTGGTTTATTGCTGCATGATGGTTTGTGGGAGTTGCGAGACAAAAGATGCGGTGAATTCCTGGACGGTACTGAGGGTGTTGTCCTTAAAAACGGGAACAAACTCGTCACAGAAATGTTTATGATGATTGAGGGTCTACGGGATTTTGTAAGTGATTTTGTTTCCGCATCAGCTGAAGAGTGGTATGATAGGACAGGAGTAGATCCGGGGACTATTGAACGTATTCTTGCTCACAGAATAGAGCATGTGTCTGTTTTAGCGGATCGGAGTCGTTGGGAAGGTCTTTGTGCAGCAGCGGAGGGAGGACATGTACTCGATTTCAAATTCTGATGCCATAATTCATGGGTATTCTGTTCTTAGGGTAATGACAGATACTCTTGATGATTCATCTGTTCCTATAGGAGTTATCGCCTGGGATACAAACGAGCAGTGGTTTGGCATGCGCATTGTAGACCGTGATGAGAAATTACACCATTTGACCAACTGGCGAAGGAATCTCATTGATCTTGCAGACAAGCAAATTCGCCGCTGGGCAGACGCAGGAGAAGTGCCATATATGCAGGAGCCTCAGATGCCATATTCTCATTTGTTCTGGCAGTCGGTTTCCGGAATAATGACAACCAGTATCAGACTTGATTTACCCAAGGCTATGGAATCCATGAGTGAGCCGGATGAAGATATTGAGTCATTATTTGAGGCGATTGTTAAGCCCATTCAGAAGAGCAAGCGACAGATCGAGAGAATTGACGGAGCTATTAACAGGGCTTTAGGTCAGAAGTTATCCAACAAAATTCACAAAAGAATTACAGTTAGGGCTTTTGGTGATGCAGAAGAAGTAATTGGCAGAGGGCTTGTGGAGCCCGCCGGTACTCTCATTATTGAAGGGGTGAATCTTGCATCTGGCAATGCTCGAAAGAATGCAGACGCTTTGGTATCCAGACTGCTTCGCATAAGAAAAGCTTATTCAGATAATAATTCTTTGGAGATGTTAATAGGGTATTCCTCTTCTCCCGGTGGTTTAAATGGGGAAACCCACATGAAAGACTGGATTGTCGAGATGGTTACTGAGAATGTATTCGATCTTTCGTGCGAAAAATCGGAATTTCAATCCATTGCGCAGTCTTTAGTCGAAAAGCTGGAAACTTCTGATATTTCACTGATGTATCCACCTCTTTCATAGTTTTTTGTATTTCGATATTTTAGCAGGTGGCGACAGCTTTTGATAGTTTTCGTTTCATCCTGCAATATCAGGTGATAGCTTTTGGTTATGAGTTGACTCTGTGGAATCATGCGTGTACAATACCTATGTAGTTGTGAATAAGTACATATGAAAAGTACATTGGTTGAGGGATGAGCAAGACAAGAATAGAACAACTTCGAAAGATAATCAGAGAGAAGAAGCTTGTAAGAGCGCGTGAACTGGTTGCCTATGGAATACCGCGTCATTGCCTTGCTTCGCTTGTAGCCAGTGGTGAAATTGAACGAATTGCCAGAGGGGTGTATGCGGCTGTAGACTGTGATGCATCGTCAGATAGAACTCTTGCAGAAGCAGCACTCAGAGTACCCAGGGGAACTGTCTGTCTGCTGTCGGCTCTGCGCTTCCACAATATTACTACTCAAATACCTTCCAGGGTCTGGATGGCAATTGATGCAAAGAGCTGGAGCCCCAGCGAGTCAGAGATTCCTCTCAGGATATTCAGAATTTCAGGAGAAGCCCTTACTGCCGGTGTAGAAGAGCATATGATTGAGCAAGTACCGGTAAAGATCTATTGTGCAGCCAAGACAGTTGCCGACTGTTTTAAATTTCGCAACAAGATTGGGCTGGATGTAGCACTGGAAGCACTTCGTGAGTCTCTGCGGGAAAGAAAATGTACAGTTGATGAAATTTGGTATTATGCTGAGATATGCCGGATATCAAATGTTATCAGACCCTATCTTGAGGCTACAGTATGAGCAGTAGAATAGCTGTTGATCTCGCCGCATCTGTTCGGCAGAAACTTCTTAACTACGCGAGGAAGAGAAAAGAGGATTTCAATTATGTCCTAACCAGATACGCACAGGAAAGATTGTTGTACAGGCTTAGTAAGTCAGAGTATGCTGATGATTTCGTGCTAAAGGGTGGGCTTATGCTTCTTGTGTGGGAAGAGAATCCTTATCGGCCAACACGAGACATGGATTTGCTTGGATATGGAGAGAGTTCATCCGGCAGGATGATTGAAGTGTTCAAGTTTATTTGCAGTATGGAATTCCCTGATGCACTGGTATTCGATATAGATTCAGTGGAAGCAAAAGATATCAGAGGGCAGCAGGAATACAATGGGATCAGGATTAAACTGAAGGCTTTTCTTCAAAAAGCACTTATTCCTCTGTAAATTGACATTGGGTTTGGTGACACCATTGTCCCCAAGTCAGAATTTAATGAATTTCCCACAATCCTTAATATGCCTTCACCTTTCCTGCACACATACTCAAGATACTCATTCGTTGCTGAGAAGTATGAAGCAATGGTTAAACTCGGTATTGCCAATAGTCGGATGAAAGATTTCAGTGATATCTGGATGATGAGTAATATCTACAGCTTTGACGGAATAGCAACTTCAAAAGCAATAAGAGCAACTTTTGAAAGGCGTAATACTGAGATACCGCATTCTTTGCCGGTAGCTCTTACGAATGCTTTCGCAAATGATTCATTTAAGAATACCCAGTGGTTGGCATTTCTTAAACGCTCCAGATCAATAACATCGCCTCATACTCTGGAGAATCTGGTAATTTTCATTAGAGGTTTTCTAATGGAACCAACTCTGAGTTGTTACAGCGAACTTCCGTTCATCAAAGAGTGGCTTCCAGGTGGACCATGGATAGAAAAATAGAACTCTGCTTTTCCTGCAGTTTTCCTGCTCTATTGGAATACAACGAATGGGCGTTGTTGTCACTGACTGCGTTTACTGCAAGTTAATGCAAACAGAGATGGAAGTGTGATGAAAGATTCAGCTTTTGCAAAAGCTTTCTGAAACTGAAGTAATGAAAAGGGGTAAACTTCCTGAAGAATCTCTTCACTGAATGTGAAGAAAGCATCTGTTTCGGTGTTACTTCGATTCCGGCGGCATAACCATCGTATTAAGGAATTTGTATTGTTTTGCTGTGGAAAATAGCGAAAGATATTATCGGAAGGGCGTAATGGCACTGAATTCACACATTGAATGGACTGAGGCAAGCTGGAATCCGGTTACCGGGTGCAGCAGAACAAGTCCAGGGTGTGATAACTGTTACGCAAAGAGAATGGCCCTGCGATTGCAGGCGATGGGGCAGAAGAACTATGTAGACGGGTTTGCCGTGCGTGTTCATCCGGATTCTCTTGCAATCCCCAGTACCTGGAAAAAACCCGGAATGATCTTTGTCAATTCTATGGGGGATCTGTTTCACCCTGAAGTGCCACTGCCATTCATTCATGATGTTTTCGATGTTATAAGATCTGTTAACCGGCATGTGTACCAGGTGCTGACAAAACGATCCGGGAGAATGGCAGATACCTCACTTAAGTGGCCTTCAAACGCATGGGCCGGGGTAAGTGTTGAGAACTCTGACTATCTGTATCGAATTGAGAATCTCCGCAGAGTTCGCGCCGGTATTCGTTTTGTTTCATTTGAGCCACTGCTTGGACCGATTCAAACAGTTGACTTGTCGGGAATTGCCTGGGTGATAGCTGGCGGCGAGTCCGGCCCGGGAGCAAGGCCAGTATCAGTTGAATGGGTGCGTGGTTTCAGAGATATGTGTCTGGAGCAGGGAGTACCTTTCTTCTTTAAACAGTGGGGCGGGTTCAGAAAGAAGGAAAACGGCAGAATGCTCGACGGAAGAAGCTGGGATATGATGCCGGTACAGGCTTTAGTCCGGCAATGATTGAAGAATCAAAAAAGTAGCTGGCACAAAATCTTGTTGGAGCTACAACCGGCGTTAACAAAATTAATTTCCATTGAAGACGGTGAATGTGTCTTTCGATACAGATACTTAGGAGTGTGTCTGACAATAAGCGTTGTGCAGTTACGCCACAGGATCGAGTCAGAATTCGTGCGGATTTGAAGATAAAAGCAACTTGAGTAATAGCGAGAGCGTCCCGAGCGGAAGCACGGATAGCAACGCTATTTGATGATAATACGCGGGTATTGTGGCCGATTATGTGGTTGTAAATGCCAGTGTACTATTCCCTTGCTACGCAGGGGAGCGCCTTGTTTACAGCAATGTTGCTTACTCGGACATGCTTATAGTTTGATTCTTTGTAATATGTTATGCTATTGCTTGGAGAAAGTATTTGAAAGGAGAAATGAAAATGGAAAGAATTCTCAATATTCATATAGAGAAGTTACCGGAAGGTGTTTACCTTGCTACATCTGATTCAATACCTGGATTAGTAGCCCAGGGAAGAACTGTTGCAGAGACATTGGAAATTGCCCGGGATGTTGCCAGAAAACTAATTGAAGCGCAGATGGAAAGAAAAAGCCTTTCAGAAATTCCCAAAATCCAGGAGATTTTCGATTATCCCCTTGTTATAAGCATTTAGCATGGGAAGACTTGCTGGTTTCAGCTACAGGCAGATAGTAAAGAAAATGAGAAGACTTGGATTTGCATTCAACTGGCAAGCTCTGTCTACACAGTTGTTAATACGGACAGTTCCCGGCCGTGGTCTATGAGTTTTTCCACAGACAGAATCATGTCTTCAGCTGTTTTTGCAGACAGGGCGGAATCAGAATTGTCATCGGAATCCGGGGAAGCGGTTAACTCGCGGATTCGCGCAACTTCGCCCGCCTGAGCAGTGGAAAGACGATTTGTTTCAACCAGTTTTGCCTGCAACAGCCGTGGTGAAGGCAGCTTGTCAGAGGGTTCTTCATTACTTGTGAGGGTGAGGATAGAAGAAAGAACCCATGCCAGGGCTTCCCGCACAGGGCGAAGCGCTTCTTCAGGAAACCCTCCGTTTATCACAGTAGCGGCAAGTTTTTCCCACTTTTCGCCCAGAGTTTCGCGAAGATGCAGAAGAACACCTTCGATGTGTTTGCATGTGCCAGGGGTATTGGTTTTGTAATCAGGACAGGTGCAGGAGTTGATCAGATGTTCCACAGATCGGATCTGTACCGCGTAACTTCGGCCGGACCGGGCCACGACTTCGTAGGTACTGAAAAGCGGATGGGTTCCCGTGTTGGTTACACTTTCAATATCCTGCTTTGCCTTCTGTTGTCTGCGTGCAATCTGAGTTGCTTCTGTAACAATGCCGGTTTCCGTTGTTGAATGCATATGTAAACTCCGAATGCTGTTGCTGGAATCAATTCTTCAGAACACTGCAGTTATTCATCTTCAAAGTCGGGGTATTGAGGAGGTGATTCCCCCTTCCTTACAGTTACCACCGGCAGTGTGTTCACTTCCGTGCTGCACACCCCTTCAAAGGTGAGTTCATGCCACCATTCATCGCCCCAGTCAAACAGGTAGTAGAACTTCTGCTTCGCCATCAGCCCCAGAGAACTGATTGTTGTTTTTGCTGTATCTGTTTCCCCGTTGACAGTACGGGATCCCCACGGGTCTGAGGGAGAGAATTCGGGAGAATTCATTATTACCCTCTTTGATTTTGTGGTGGAAGCCGGGAAAAAGAAAGAGTACATGTGCTCTTCCTCCCGATCGAATGCGTAAAACACAGCTTCGTGAAGATCATCCAGAGTGTGATCCCCCCGGATGGCTATTTTTCTGTATATCCTCTTGTTGCCCATCAGTGCAACTTTTATTCTGTACACATTCCTGTCTGGTATTTCTGTGCTTTTGGAAGCAGGTCTTTTCTTTGCTTCAGTGCTGTCAGTCGGAGATTCACTTTCCTCTGAGGTATCGAAAAGCATATCCTTAACCTGTTCAATGGAGTTTAGATAGTCTTTTGTATGTACAGAAAGCGGCAGTTTCTTTTTGCCTATCTGGTCAAGAACTTCTGCCAGTTTGTCATCATCCTGTATTTCCAGATACTCTGGCTTGATTCCAACATCAACAATCATTTCTAGAATCAGATTGGGAATGGATAGCTCCACATCTCTTATGGAAGCAGTTGGATCTATCATTTCATGACTGAGCACATAGCTTGTTTTCCCATCTACCATCAGAAGCATGTATGTCCAGGAAGGTCTCTCATCCTGCCTGCCAATGGGTGTGGGCAAGATAAACAGTGAGGCCTGAAAGACTATTTCTGTGTATGGCAGCTTCCACAGCTTTTTAACAAGTTTGCTGTCGATGGTAAACCTGTGGGAGAGTTCCGGATTTGCCGGTATTCTTTCGGTTGAGTCAACCCACTGGCCATTCTGCTGTTGTCTATAGGGGCACATTGCTGCTTCTGTGGCAATGTCGAGAAATGGAAACCCCTTGATTCTACTGTACACGTCTACTGTCTGTTTGAGTGATTCTATTAGTATCACAGCCTCTTCTTCGCTGATAAACCACGGGTAATACCCTGGCAGCTGCGACCTGAAAACAGGAAACAGTTCCAGCTCTTTGTAGTTCACTCCGGCTGATTCAAGCGCCTGAATATCTGAATCTTCAAGTTCCTCTGCAGGGTTGAAGTAAACCATAAGTGATTTTACTTCCATGACATTTTCCAGAGATTTGACATTTCTTAACCTGTGAAGAGAGGCTTCTCCAAGGTATGTCAGAACACAGAAGATATCCCCCTGCTGCCCTATCGTCTGAACATATCCGTTATCACAGGAACCGGGAAACTTCACACCAAACAACTGATCGCTGGATAGCGAGTCCCACGGTTTCAGCTCGGCTACAGATATGGCAAGTTTGTAAAGCTCTTTCAGTTGCTCAACCGTTGGACCTGCTGTTTTCATCAGAACCCCTCATCTGAATTTGTTCACGGAATATTGAAACCATAATATACGCAAGGGGAATACTGTGTGGCACAAAAACTGTCTGTACACCTGCGTTTTTTCCCGCAGGGGAGAACGGCGTTATAGTAACCTGTGTTCAGAGGGGACAGGTCTGTTTTAACGGGGGTGGTTGTGGGTAGAGGTTCTACAGTGGAAATAATGGCCCCTGCAGGGTCTTTCGAGTCTTTGATGGCCGGCATAAACGCAGGGGCTACTTCAATATACTTTGGAGTTGGGAATCTTAACATGAGGTCCGGGTCTGCCAATTTTGAAACAGGTGACCTGGCATCAGTCGCCCGGATCTGTGCCGAAAACAATGTAAAAAGCTATCTGACTCTGAACACCATCATGTACGATGAAGACCTGGAAAATGCCAGAAGCATGTGCAGCATGGCTGTGGATGCAGGTGTGAGCGCTGTGATTGCTTCAGACATTTCCGTAATCGAGTATGCAAGGTCTGTGGGTATGGAAGTTCATATCTCAACACAGCTAAACGTATCAAACATGGAAGCGGTTCGGTTCTACTCCCGCTACGCTGATGTGATTGTTCTTGCAAGGGAGTTGTCGCTGGCGCAGATTGAGCACATCTGCTCCGAGATAGTGAAGCACAACATCTGCGGTCCGTCAGGTGAACTGTTAAGAATTGAAGTGTTTGTTCACGGTGCAATGTGTGTTGCAGTCGCAGGGAAATGCTACATGAGCCTTGCCCAGTACAACAGCT
>JAGGYZ010000198.1 GCA_021162285.1 Candidatus Fermentibacteraceae bacterium | reverse complement strand
GGGAAAACGGTTCGAAATTCACCGCTGAATTCCCTGCCGGTTAAAACATCAGGAAAAAACCCGGCCCCTTTCACAGCAGGCAGCCCCCATACTGCATCTTCAGGAAGACTGTTGCTCCGGCCGAACACTTCTGAAACACAGTTACCGTAAAAAAGCTGGTACAGATTACCTTTAACGCCGCCTGCACACCAGCGGATCTCTCCGGTACTGACTGCTGTACTGAATGAAATATCTTCACCTGTAGCTCTGGAAATCTTTTCAAGTACCTGTTTTGACCTTTCAAGGAGCTCAGGTCTGCTTCCCGGAAAAACAGCCAGAGAGGCGTCTCCCTCAAATTCCGCTATAAACCCGCCTTCTGAGTGAACAAAGTCGATAAACGGTGTAAATGCCCGGCTGAGAACACCGGAAATCCACTCCGCACCCACCTCACCGCGGCGCATGGCTTCATCTGTAAGCCTGGTAAAACCCGCCATGTCTGCGAGCACTGCAGTAGCCTGCATGGAACCGGCAGCCACACCCCTGCTGAGATTATTCAGAATAAAACTGGAAACAAGCCTCTGGTCACTCAACCTCAGCCTCCAGCAGATACTTCTTCATTTCAGCCCCTCCCTGGCAAGAACCCTGAACAACAAAGATAGTGTGGAAACAGAGCAACCGTCATAGAAGAAAACAAAAAGCACCGATACGCTCTTCAAAACACAGGAAACTCCCGGGAACAGTATCAGCGTACGATTTCATGTGTGTATACATATGTTTATCTTTTCAACGCAATGTACCTTCTTGACAATGCCTATAGGTCAAATAATTATACATGCAGAAGAACCGACACCAGAATACGGCAGATCGTTGCCTGGCAGAACATACCCGGCAGTTCCGCAAGCGTTATTGTGGCAGGCATTAAAGGAGCAGAACACGACATGCAAAAGGTTAACTCTGAAATAGTTCTCTTTACTGCGGCAGACGGCACAATCAAAATAGAGACCGTTTTTCAGGATGAAACCCTCTGGCTGACTCAGAAAAAAATAGCGGAACTTTTTGGTGTAACCCGTTCGGCCATCACAAAGCATTTGAAGAATATCTTTGAAAGCGGTGAATTGGTCGAGACAGTGGTTAGTTCCATTTTGGAACATACCACTCAGCATGGCGCTATTGAGGGAAAAACACAAACAAAACCTGTAAAATATTACAATCTCGATGTTATTATCGCTGTGGGCTATCGGGTCAACTCTAAAAGAGCCACCCAGTTCAGAATATGGGCCACCGGGATCTTAAAAGAGTTTATCATCAAAGGCTTTGCCATGAATGACGAACGCCTTAAGGATTCCGGCGGTAATTACTGGAAAGAACTGCTTGAACGCATACGTGATATTCGCAGCAGTGAAAAGGTTTTGTACCGGCAGGTATTGGATCTGTACGCCACCAGTGTAGATTACGATGCTGAAAGTAAAGAAACCGTTACCTTTTTCAAAACCGTACAGAATAAACTACACTACGCCACCAACAGGCAAACCGCCGCTGAAACTGTTTACTCCCGTGCAGATGCTGAAAAAGACTTTATGGGACTCACAAGCTTCAGCGGTACGACACCCACCAGAGCCGAAACTGCAATTGCTAAAAACTACCTCACCGAAGATGAACTGTTCCGCCTGAACCGTATGGTCTCCGCCTTTTTTGATCTTGCGGAAATAAAAGCCAGAGAACACACACAAATGCGGATGAAGGACTGGGTAACGGAACTGGATAAATTTGCAGGCATCTATGGCAAAGGAGTGTTGAAAAATGCTGGCAGGATCAGCCACGATAAGGCCCTTACCAAAGCTGAACAGGAATATCGAAAATACCAGGTGAAAATACTTACGCCTGTAGAAAAAGCTTACTTAGACAGCATAAAAAGCATGCAAAAACAGGTCGAAAACAAAATAGCCGGTAAGTAAACCGAGAAAGAGACAAATCTTCCTTCATTCAACCTCAGCCTCCAGCAGATACTTCTTCATTACAATCCCCCCCTGGTAAGAACCAGACGATCCATCTGACCTTACAACGCGGTGACAGGGAATTACAAGGGGAAACGGGTTTGAAGCCAGCACACTGCCTACAGCCCTGGCTGCACCTGGAAAGCCAGCTTTTTCCGCAAGTTCCCCATACGAAACAGTCGTTCCCCTTTCCACCTCCATCAGAGCTAAAAGAACTTTTCTGCTGAAAGAGGAAGTACTGCCAAAATCAAGAATATTCAGAGGAACATCAACTGAAGCTCCGATGGCGAGAGCAGCAAGCTTTTCTGAAACATCACCAGCAAAGCTGGAACCAACCCGGTCAACAGAACCAAATTCTCTACCTGCCTTCAATTCCGCAGACACACCGGGAGAGGAAAGAAACACACGGTAAACAGCCTCTTTTCCCCATACAAAACACCCGTCACCGCAGGGTGTGCGAAATACTTTACAATTCAGCATCATTCGTTACTCATCAGTTCAGATTGTTCCTTCTGCTCCTGCAGTTTCGAAAAGGAGCAGGGAATTTTCCCTGAGAACAGAGACGATCCAGCTGGCCACGACTTCGTTTCCATCGGCATTAAGATGACACAGGTCCATAAACAGATCTCCACACCCTCCTGTGAAAGCCTGTTGGGCATATATCAGCCTCGGATATTGGTTTTGTCTGGCCAGAATTTCCCCGTAAACCATCTCTGCAAATGCTGTGATACTTCTGTCTTCCGCACCTGGTATTTTTACACCTTCCAAAGACTCATCATCGAACTGGAAATTCATCAGCGGTTGTAGAACATAATAAAACTCAAAACCGTACTCATCTGCAAGTGCCTCCGCAATTCTGTAGTTCCCCAGGTATATATCGCAGGTTTCTGCAGCCAGATCTTTTAAGTTGAACTGTGTATCGGCAAACCGCGGGGACACTGGAACAATAACAGGATCTGCCTCAAATAATTCTTCTCTGTCAAAAGTAAGGTACCTGATCAATCTGTAACAATTAGTGTTTCCCAGAATAGACAACATGGAACAGCGGCTGGTTTCACCCTGCCCACATCCCTGAAACCTTCTCCTTGTACTCTGGTTACCTATCACAAGCCCCGCCTCCCCGTTTTCCACTGAAGCCAGCATGTCATTGGCACCATCATAGAATATCACCATGTCCGGGATCTCTCCAGAGTTCAGTTTAAGAACCAACTGGGTAATCTCCTGTGTTGAAACCCATCCGTTCTGCCCCAGATTGGTTACTGAAATCCCCGGGTACCCTGTCGTTTTCAGAACCTCCTGCAGAACTGATGGAATAGTGCACGAATCAGGAACCATCCATCCCCACACTGCGGAGCCGCCAAGCATAAAGATTCTCACAGAAGGACTTTCAGGATTTCCGCAGGTTCTTCTGGTTCCATCAGAATCCACGTTCATCAGCGACAGATCCAGTTCCGCAGATTTCCACATTACAAATGGATGATATTGGAAATCTGGAAAAATCAGGCTATCTTTTTCAAGTGTGTGGGATTGCAGCAATTCCCGTTGCCCGGCAAATACCCTTTCCGTTCCTATGAGCTTTACCACAATGAGAGACGAGAACTCTACAAGCGCCAACAGTAAAAAGCTGTTAAGAAGCATAATCGAAACCGATTTGTACCCTCCAATAAACCTGTTTCCAAAAATTCCGGCAAGAACCAGTAAGACTCCGGCTGACACCGTGAACGCCTGACCATAACCGAAATCATCTCCGCTGCTAAACCCTGCTGTATCACTCAGAATGGCTACTGCAACAAGAAGGACACCAGTTGCTGTAATCACGATTCTAAACTTTCCAGGTTTCATAATCTCTCTGTTCCTGTGTACACTGAATCAGTGTGGCGTTGAATGCGTATTTTTACAACCCCAGTGTTCATCCACCCTGAAACCGCCAGTAATAAATTTTCATTCTGTACAATTCTTTCTCCGATATCAAACATCTGTCGTTGTCTCTGTTACTCTCAGGCTGCTCATTCTCAGAGGAGGGGTTTTTCTTTCACCAAGAAGTGAAATGGGGTAGAAATAGTCCTGCCAGTGGTAATCTGTGTTGTTCCCGGTGAGAGATATTGAAAGAAGGTAGTTTCCAGGCTCTATGATCTCAGGAGTTACTTCAATTACAGCTTCACCTG
>JAGGYZ010000323.1 GCA_021162285.1 Candidatus Fermentibacteraceae bacterium | reverse complement strand
GGGAACCCGGCTGTTTACGCTCTGGTGCACGAGCCTGCTAATTCCATGGCCGGGTATGATGTCATTCTTGATCAGTTTGGATACTCCCAGAACACACAGGATGTATTCACCGACTGGACAGTGGCGAACTTTCTTGATGACACATCAATTGCAGATGGACAGTACGGTTATACAGGTGATGATCTGCCGGTTTTCTTTTCAATTGCATACTCCACATACCCGGTGGAAGCAACAAAATCTGTGCACCACTGGGCAGCCGACTACTACCGTTTTCAGAGTATTCCGTTCAGTAGCATGGAGCTCACTTTTGACGGAGCAGACAACAATCAGTTTGCCGTTCGTGCGCTAATTCTTCACAGTACTGCCCCTGCCGAAGTTGTTCCAATGACACTTGATCAGCCAACACAGAGCGGATCCGTTGTTGTCAGCGGGCTGACCGGCACAGATGAGGTTATTCTTGTGGTAGCCAGTGTATCAAGTGCTGGCGGCCCTACTTATGGATTTACTGCAGGTGATGCAACAGGAATTTCTGCAGGTTCCACTGAAGACGAAACTCTTCTGACTATTGTTCCATCCATGAATCCCTTCAGTAATTCTGTTACGCTGGAGCTTTTGTGGAGCGGGAATTCAGCATCAGAACCCCCTGCAGTGGATATCTATGATGTACAGGGAAGGGTAGTCAATACGCTTTCCCCTGATGCTGCTTCTGCCGGCTCAGCTTCATTTGTCTGGAACACACAGGCCCGGAACGGCAGTCTGGCAAATTCCGGCGTTTACTATGCAAGAGCCAGAGCAGGTTCTGAACACTGCACAACCAGGCTGATTCTACTGCGCTAACAGCCTCTGTATCGTTCATCAGCCCTGGGTATACCGGGGCTGATCTTCTTTGAAAAAGCAGCACATGATCTCCTGCTGAAACTGCGGGTTGACAAATTGACCGACGGTCAAAATAGTAACCCTTGTTTGGAAAGACAAACCATAAAAAAGGACTGTGGGTATGACCGAGGCCAGGAAGCAGCAGGAGATAGCATACAGAAAAAGTCTGATCATTGATGCAGCCAGAGTTATTTTCTTTGATAAGGGTTTTGAAAACTCTACAATGGAAGATATCGCCCACAAAGCCGGGTACAGCAAGGGTTCTCTCTACTCTTATTTTAACAGCAAGAACGAGATTTGTTTTACCATTGTGAACGAGTACTTTTCAAAAATTGTTGATCTGATCCAGGCAGTTTCAATTGAAGAAGTTACAGGTCTTAAAAAGCTTACACTGATCAGAGACGCTTTCATTGGTGAATACTCTCAAAACTCGCATTTCTGCAGTATTTACAAGACATTCAAGTACCATCAGGGACGATGTGTGGATACACACAACGAACTGAATATTAACAGTTCCTACAGCAGCCGGATAAGAAAGCTGATCACAGGCATAGTGCAATCCGGTATTAGCGATGGTTCTATTAAAGGCGCAGTGAATGTTGCAGAGCTCTCAAAGGCATTCTGGAATGAGAATAACTGTTTTCTTGCCGAAACAATGTTCACAGATGTAAATGCATATAATTATCTGTTTGACTTGATCATCGATTCTATAAGAACACAGGAGGTTAACCGTTAATGGGTGAGAGACGGAAAGACTGCACGGCGGAGACAGTTCATCTCCGGGTTCACAGTTTTCCAGCCGTCAAGCCCCTTGCGGCGAGCTTAACCGCGGAGGATATATGAAAAAGGTAAAATCAGCGTTTTTAGGAGTTGTTATTCTGTTTGCAGTCTGGGTGTTGCTTACAGACACTTCGCAGCAGGAATTGTTTTTGGGAGGGGCAACAGCACTTCTGATTGCAGCTCTTTTTCACAGTAAACTGACAGTTCTGGGAGATGTAAGGCTGAATCCGAAATCTCTGGTATACATGGTGATCTATCTGTTCGTTTTTCTGTGGGAACTGCTTAAATCCAACATCGATGTTGCTCTCAGGGTTATCAATCCAAAACTTCCTATCAACCCTGGTATCGTGAAGGTAAGAACTTCTCTGAAAAGTCCTTTGGGTAGAGTGATTCTGGCAAATTCCATAACGCTTACGCCGGGAACACTCACAGTGGAGATGAAAGACGAGTTCTTCTATATCCACTGGATTGATGTAACAAGCGATGATATTGAAGGTGCCACGAAGTCTATTGTTTCACACTTTGAAAAGTATTTGGAGACTATCTTTGGCTGATACAATCTATAACGCCGCTGCGATTATCGCCCTGCTCGGCATTGTCTTTACATTTGTAAGGATGCTTCTGGGGCCCACAGTTGCAGACAGAACAGTGGCCCTTGATGCTATGACAATAATTGCAATCTCTGTGATTGTGTATTTAGGTTACTACCTGAATAGAATAATATATCTTGATGTGGCAATAGTTTATGCGCTGATGAGCTTTATCGGTGTTGTGGCTGTTGCCCGCTACATAGAAGGGAAAAAATAATGGAATTGACCGGGTCAATCATAACCTTGACTGGTTCCATTGTGCTGTTCCTGGGAGCTCTGGGAATTTTCAGAATGCCTGATGTGTACAACAGAATGCAGGCCGGTACAAAGGCAACCACACTGGGAACGGTGCTTTTCCTTATTGGAGTTTCACTTGGACATCCGGGATGCGGGTGTCAGGGTAAAATCGTTATTCTGATCGTTTTCATACTGGCAACCAATCCTGTTTCCTCCAACGCTCTCGCCAGAGCAGCTCACACTGCAGGAATCAAACTGACAGACCGTTCTGTGAAGGATGATCTGAAAGATGACACAGAAACGGGGGAGGCGAAATGATCCCCGTAATAGTGATTGTTCTTGGAATTGTCATGCTTGGCGCGGCATTTGCTGCCATCTACTTCAAGAGTCTTCTGGCTTCAATAATCAGTGCCGGTGTGATCAGCCTGTTTGCAAGCGTGCTGTACCTGATCCTGGGTTCTCCGGATGTGGCAATGACCGAAGCCACAATCGGTTCCGGGCTTACCACTGTAGTTTTCCTTTTTGCCCTTTACAGGGTACGGAAGGGGAATTTGGATGATTAAATACCTTGCGGTAATAGTTTCCGTTGTCGGGCTTGGTATGATTTTTCTGCCCATTGTAACAGGCTTTCATGAGGCGGAGCAGCTCAGCCCTCTTGCTGCGCAGTATGTTGAAGGGTCTATAAACGACCTTGAAACCCAGAATGTGGTAACCTCTGTGATAGTGACATACCGAGGTCTTGATACTCTTGGCGAGGTTACTGTGTTGTTCCTTGCAACTGTCGGGGTTGGTCTGCTTCTTAAAGATGGCGTAAAGAACAGATTGACAATGCCTTTCTCCGAGATGCTTGAAACCACATCGTCGGTTCTTGTGGCCATGATTATGGTTCTGGGAATCTACATATTCACCCACGGTCACCTTACTCCCGGTGGAGGTTTCCAGGGTGGAGTGGTTATAGCATCTGGTTTCCTTCTGCTGCTTCTGACCAGTTCAGAAACGAAGATAAACCACCTGACTCTTCACCTGGTTGAGTCACTCTCCGGTGCGGCTTATGTGGGAATAGGTGTTGCAGGTATCGTTCTGACCATTGGTTTTCTCAGCCCGGAAGTTCTACCGCTGGGTGAGTTTGGCAGATTACTCAGCGCCGGAGCCATTCCGGTTATCTACTCTCTTATAGGTCTCAAGGTCGGTTCAGAGTTAACCAGCATACTGGTTACAATGGGGGGTGAGTAATGATTTCAATATCAATGCTGTCACTGATCCTTGGAATCGCACTTCTGGTGACTGGAATATTTGCAATGCTTACTAGAAAGAATCTGATCAAGATAGTGATAGGGTTTTCCATTGCAGATACCGGTACACACATCATAATCGTTTCTCTGGGTTACCTGAAAGGAAGAACAGCTCCAATTATCGACAGCGCAGTAAGTGCTGCTAACGCAGTTCAGAAAGTTGTGGATCCTATCCCATCAGCTCTGGTGCTTACGGCTATTGTTATTGGCCTTGCTGTAACTGCAGTGATGCTTAGTTTCGTTGTGGAGATGTACAAAAAAAACAAGTCGCTTTCAATAGATGACTATCAGGAGTTAAAATGGTAAGCCCTATTTACATACTAATACTGTCGCTGGCTGCCGGGTTCCTGCTGTCTCTTGTTGACAGAGGTGGAAGGAGAATTTCCCTCACGGTGTTCTACGGCGTTCTTGCCTTTAATACCGCTCTTATGGTTGACTGGGTGTACCGGTTTGTTTTTCTTCATGCTCCTGTTCTTGTGATAAACACGGCAGGTTTTCATGCTCCTGTCTCCATAAATCTGGAACTGGGGCTGGTGCAGGCAGTGGTGCTTTTGTTTGCAAATCTCACAGGTCTGCTTGCCGCCGTTTACATGTTCAGGAAATTTGTCGAAGGACAGGTCTCATCGCTTATTCTCTTCCTGCTTCTTGTTATGGGTGTAAACGGACTGGTGATGACACAGGATCTTTTCAACATGTTTGTTTTTCTTGAGATTCTTTCGATCTCCACATTTGCACTCACAGCATTCACTAAAACAAAGAGTGCGCTTTCCGCGGGTTTTAAATACATGATGGCCGGAGGAGTTGCATCCACCTTTTTCCTGCTTGGAGTGGTGTTTGTTTACTACTTCACCGGTAATCTTAACCTCGATTTTATCCACACAGAACAGTTCACTGAGGTGGGGCTGGTTGCTCTTTTCCTTCTTTCAGTAGCTGTTTTTGTGGAACTCAAACCTTTTCCCGCCAATGGGTGGGCACTGGATGTATACCAGTCTGTTGACTCCGGCATTGCTTCGGTAATTGCCGTGGTGAACTCTGCTGCCATCGGGTTTGTTTTTTTCAAAATAATGCCTCTGCTGCCGCAGAACTTTCTTACGGTTTTCGGTCTGGCAGGTATCATAACCTTCTTCTTCTCCAACATGATGGGTTTAAAGCAGACAAATGCCAAGAGACTTCTTGGATATTCTTCAATAGGTCAAATGGGGCTTCTCATGGGCAGTCTTGTGTTTACCGCAGGTGTTCCTTCAAACATCAGGTATCTGATAATCGGTGGTTTCTTTGTAAACCACCTGATTTCCAAGGCCGGGCTGTTCTGGCTTTCCGGAATAGTTAAACAGGAAAACCTCAAAGACTGGAGTGTTCTTCGGAACAACAAGCTGCTTCTGGTGCTGTTTGGAGTGTTCATCTTTGCCCTTTCAGGTTTTCCGCCGTTTGCAGGTTTCTGGGCAAAGTGGGAGTTCGTAAAAGTTCTCATAGAATCCAGAATGTTCTTTGTGCTTGGTGCGGTTCTGGTGGGCTCTCTGTTCGAGCTTGTCTTCCTGTTCAGATGGTTTACCGTTACGGTAAAGGAAGACAGTGCGGCTGATAAACCGGTATTCTCAAGCCAGAAAGGAATGGTGTTTTCCACCTGGGCATTTGCCGTTCTGGCAGCTGTTGTTGCTGCCGGCGTTATGAAGTTCTTCTACGGGTTTAACTGGCTTCTGGTTCTGCCTGTCCTTGCGGCACTATTCGTTTTCCTGGTGGATTCACTGCCCTCAAAATTGAAAGGGTTTGTTTCCCTGGGAGCTGTAGCGGCTTACGGATACTATATCTACCCTCTTCTTGAGAGCGGTCTTCAGGTGTTCTTCGGAATCATCTTTATCGTTGGGAGTGCTGTAAACATCATCAGTACCTTCAACAGAAAGCATCAGAGTAAAGGCTTTTACGGTTTCCTTCTTATGATGATATTCTCCTTTGGAAACCTGCTGATTGCCTCATCTTATCTGGAGTTTTTTCTCAGCTGGGAATTTATGACCATATCTTCCTTCCTGCTGATACTCAGAGGTCAGAGGGCACAGAGGGCTTC
>JAGGYZ010000328.1 GCA_021162285.1 Candidatus Fermentibacteraceae bacterium | reverse complement strand
ATTCCAATACATTCGCTGTAACAAAAACACCCACATTTGTTACAGTTGTTGTAACAGTTAATAGGATACTGTTTGTTTCGTTTTTGCTTATTCGATTGTCTTGCTTCCTGTTTGGCCAGCGTGATTCATTAAGATCAGCGGATTGACCTTAATGATCTTCAACGGTGCGAACTGCTGAATAACATGATTCCCAACCCTGATTTGCAGGGATGGTTCTTTACTTTGCCCTGACTTTACTGCTTAGTGTCTCTCCGGTGCAATAGTAAGCGAGGGTTGTCCCAGGGAGATATCAATCTGAACATTGGCACATGTTGTACTTATAGTAAGAACAACAAGTACTAATGTCAGGATGTAAACACGATGGTGCCTGATGGTAAAGTACTGGACGAGGCCTTGCGGCTTCTCGGAGAACGACTTCGATTTAAAAGGGCCGACCCTGTCCGGTTTAGATTCAGCTCTCTGATTTGGCGGGTTTAGTATATTTCCTGTTCATTATCCTTCTCGTTTTTCTCTGGAGATTCCATGCTTAAGCGTTTCATTAGCTTTTATAAACCGCACAAGTTGTTGTTTGGTATAGATATTGCAGTTGCTCTGCTGTCTTCCGGGCTGGCTATACTGATACCCTCTATGGTTCGAAAGCTGCTTCAGTCTCTGATTCCTGCTCGGGATGTAAAAGCTATTGTTGTTTACTTCGTACTGATGATCTTCATCTATCTTGCAAAGATGGTGTTTGAGTACATCCGCATGAAGTGGGGGCATATCCTTGGTGTGCGCATGGAGTATGACATGAGGGAGGTTATCTTCCGTCATATTCAGAAGCTGTCTTTCAACTATTTCGACAGCACGAAGACAGGGCACATCATGTCCCGGATCTCTAATGACCTTAATACCATAGCAGAGGTTGCTCATCACGGGCCCGAGGATCTGATCATCTCTTTCTTCCTGATCGTGGGCTCCTTCTACTTCATGTTCACTTTCAACCCGACTCTTGCCTTTATCTCTCTGATTCCCATCCCCTTCATGATGGTATGGGGTGTTCGTTACGGTGGCAAGATGAGAAGCGGCTTCCGTAATGTTCGGAAGAAGATAGCAGACATCAACAGCGCTGTAGAGAACTCCGTGCAGGGAATCCGTGAGGTTAAATCTTACGCCAATGAGGAACTTGAGCTTTCAAAATTCGATGCCGTCAACACACACTTCCGGCTGGCAAAAGAGAAGATATATACAATTATGGGTGTGTTTTACTCGGTGTTCCAGTTCCTGGCAGACATGTACTACCTTGTAGTTATTGCAGGAGGTGCCTGGCTTTACTTTAATGACCGTATCACCCCTGCAGATATTATTGCCTTCATCCTTTACGTGAACATCATATTGAAGCCTATTCAACGGCTTATGAACTTTACCGAGCAATTCCATCAGGGGGCAGCCTCTTTCGAAAGATTTACCGAGATCATGGATATTGAGCCGGATATTGAAGACAGGCCTGATGCCATTGCCTTCCACCCGGTAAAGGGTAAAGTAGAATTGTCAAACTTATGGTTCAAGTACTCTTCTTCCCCGGACTGGATCATTCGGGATGTGTCTCTTTCTGTCTCAGCAGGGGAATCAGTTGCAATTGTGGGTGAATCAGGTGCAGGCAAAAGCACCATTGTATCCCTTATTCCCAGGTTCTACGAAGCACAGAAAGGGTGCATAACCTTTGATGACCATAACATCATGGATCTGAAACAGAAGTTTCTGCGCGAGAATATCGGTCTGGTTCAACAGAATGTTTTCCTGTTCGACGGTACCATCAGAGACAACATCATGTACGGCAAACCCTCGGCTACTGAAGAGGAAATGTTTGAAGCCGCTCGCAGTGCCAACATCTATTCCTTTATTGTCTCGCTGCCGGATGGATTTGATACCTTTGTGGGCGAGAGAGGGGTAAAACTCTCCGGAGGTCAGAAACAGAGGGTATCCATTGCCAGGGTCTTCCTGAAGAATCCCACTGTGCTTGTTTTTGACGAGGCAACCTCTTCCCTGGACACAGAATCGGAAAGCCTTATTCAGGAAGCCATGTTTAAGCTGAGCAGAAACAGAACCACCATTATCATCGCACACCGTCTCTCTACGGTACGCCATGTAGACAAGATATTTGTTCTTAACAATGGTGCTGTTGTTGAAACAGGAACCCATGACAGCCTGATTAAACTCAAGGGTCACTACCACAATCTGTATACAAAAAATATCATCTGAACAGCCTTACCAGAACCGAAAATCATACATCGACATTATCTGCCCTTGCCGATTTTCCTGAAATTGAGTATTTTCTTGCTCAAGAAAATGAAAGGAAACAGGAAATTGCCAACAGAAAATGAAATGATAGAGCTGCTCCGGAATGATGGGATATTGATTCTTCCTCTGTCTTTGCGATTAATTCAAGAGAATACTGCTAATCGGAATAGAATTTATGATGCAGCGGTTGAAATAGCCTGGATGGATAAAAAAGCCAGATTTGTTGTTGAGTTGAAATCGAAATCTACACCATTGATCTTCCGAAATGCTCTCAACTATTTGAAGTCAACACCACTTCCAGAACACTATCTACCCATGCTGATAATGCCATACCTCAGCGAGCAAAAACTAAATGAATTAGAACAACTGGGTGTAAGTGGAATAGATCTTTGTGGGAATTACTTGATAATTGTTCCGGGTGAATTTGCAGCTTTCCGCAGCGGGGCAAGAAATCGTTTTCCTTCCTCCGCACCGATAAAGAATATCTACAGAAAAAACAGTTCCATGGTAGGGAGGGTATTTCTAGCCAAACCCAGATTCAGCAGCGTCCAGGGGGTTTGTTCTGAGATCAACCGAAGAAATTTGCTTGTAACCGCCAACATCAAGAAACCTATCAGCCTTTCTACTGTTTCCAAGTCTCTCAAAACCCTTGAAGACGACTTGATCATCGGACGTAAACATGGTATTGATTTACTGCAGCCCGAGAAACTTCTAACCAAGCTTGCAGAGGCATACTTCCCTCCAAAGGCTCGAGCAATAACCCGAATCAAGCTTCCGTATTCAAAGAATGAAATTATCTCGCTATTGCTGAAACAATCACGGAAAATGAAGATTCCTATTGCAGCCACCGGAACATCTTCTTTTAATCTTTATGCTGTAATGGGAAGAGGAGATTTGCTGTCTGTTTACTGCACTGACCTTGGATCCCTTCTGGAGAACTTACCTGGAAGCCAAATGGACAGATTCCCGAACCTTGAACTAATCGAGACAAATGATGAAAGGGTGTTTTTTAATCCCTTTGTTTCTGAAGGCTTCCCATGGGCTTCACCGGTACAGGTGTACCTGGAGTTAATGGATGGAGACAAGCGGGACCAGGAAACCGCAACTCAAATCAAATCATTCATTCTTGACAATTATCAAAAGGAGTTTAAGCAATGATCTTACAAAGCCTTGAGACTGCATTGCTTGAAATTCTGAACGAAATTCAAAACTCTGATATCAATCTGATTATTGGCGGCGGCTATGGTATCTACCTGAGAATAAAAGACAGGCGCCAATCAGACACACCAACACTCTTTAAAGAGTGGCCGGAAGAAAGATCAACAGGCGATATTGATCTGTTTCTAAGACCGGAATTGCTTATCAACTCAGAAAAATTGAAGCCACTTTCACAGGCCCTGCTCAACCTGAATTACAAACCTGTTCCCACTGCAAAATATTATCAGTTCTACAAACCCGGACCTGGAAATTCGGATGCTGGAATGATAAAAATTGACATCCTCACCGGGCCTCAAAGCTTTTTCGAGAACACAAAGGTCAAAACAGACAGCCGACGAGTTAAACCAAGACCTTCTGTGGGAATTCACGCTCATCCTACTGATGAAGCTTTTACACTGGAGGAAGGGCTTCTTTCTGTAGAAATAACTGGCAAATTAAGTGGGGGCTCTCCTTTTACCGCAAAAGTATTTTTACCACACGCATTTACCTTTTTGCTAATGAAACTCTATGCCTTTAAGGACCGCTTCAACGACCCCAACAAAGAGTTCGGCCGTTATCACGCTCTTGATATGTATAGTGTACTTGCGTCAACGACGGAGACTGAATGGACCGGCGCTCTCGAATTAAGAGACAAACACATTAATGATTCTGTAATGAAAGAGGCTGGTGACATTGTTTCAACCCACTTTACGACAACTGAAAGCATGGGTATCCTTCGGTTGAAGGAAAGCAAATACTATCGAACTGATTTTGATCTCGATGGATTTATTTCAGCTCTCGATGTGCTCTTTCTACACACCATTTGACGAAAACCTAAAAGAAATTCACTGACTAATACCTGCAATGGGCTGTTTTCTTACTCAAGAAAATGAAGAAAAACAGGAAACACAACTACTGTTAAGCTGCTTAACACGGCTTATGAACTTTACCGAGCAATTCCATCAGGGGGCAACATCTTCCCTAGACACAGAATCGGAAAGCCTTATTCAGGAAGCCATGTTCAAGCTGAGTAAAAACAGAACCACCATTATCATTGCACACCGTCTCTCTACAGTACGCCATGTAGACAAGATATTTGTTCTGAACAATGGTACTGTTGTTGAAACTGGAACCCATGACAGCCTGATTGAACTCAAGGGTTACTACCACAATCTGTATACAAAAAATATCATCTGAACTCAGCTGGTGTGAATGCTGCATCCACAATTCACAGGAAGCATAGTGCTGGACAAGTGTTACAAAAATAGGGTATATTTTTGTAACAATGGAAGGCAGTTATGCATAGTCTCCGCAAGAACATCGAAGCTCAAATCAGAAAGAACGGAACCGGTTGGGTTTTTACCAGGAAGGATCTGCGAAACATCGCACCAAGTGCGCAGATCGGGGTTATTCTGTGTCGTCTGGAAAAGGAAGGCATTATTCGTCGCATTGGAAGGGGATTGTATGACTATCCCGAGAAAAGCGACTTGCTTAATGAAAACCTGCCACCCAGCCCGGATCTGGCTGCACAGGCAATTTCTAGAAAACACCGCTGGGTAATCGCGCCGGATGAAGCTATGGCGGCAAATATCCTCAATCTGTCTCAACAGGTACCGGCAAAGATTATCTACCTTTCTACAGGCCCTACGCGTTATTTCAACATCGGCAACCAGATGATTACCTTCCGCCATACAGCTCCCAGGAATTTGCATATGGAGCACTACTCATCCAGAATAATAGCTCAGGCACTGCGGTTCCTCGGCAAAGGGGAAATCGACAGTAAAACACTTATATCTCTGCGAAACAAACTAACAGAGAAAGAGAAGACCGACTTTCTCAGTGATGTCCGATTCGGTACTGACTGGATACTGGATATTGCCGAGAAGCTTATCAGGGATGATCATGAATAGTGTTGCAACTCTATCAAAGCAAGAGCGTGCAGGTTTGTTCAGAGCAACTGCTGAGCACATGCGTTTTCATCCGGTAAATGTGGAGAAGGATTTCTGGGTGTGCTGGCTCCTGAAACAGCTGTACTCAATTCCTGAGTTTGAAGACATGCTTGTATTCAAGGGGGGTACAAGTCTCTCTAAATGTTTCAATCTTATACATCGGTTTTCAGAAGATATTGACCTGGCTGTTAATTTTGAGAAACTTGGGTTCATTTACGATAAAGACCCAAGACAGACAAATTTGTCAAACACCAGAAGGCAGCGCTTGCTGGGCGAAATGCTGGTCGCATGCCAGAACTATATTGCTGGGCCTTTCCTTAAATTTCTCTCTGCCCGGATCAAGAATGTACTCGGAGACACGGACTGGATTCTTGAAATCAGCTCAGAGGATCCACATACTGTTAATTTCGTGTATCCTGGTGCTACGAATTCAAGACTGGCTTATATACATCCTCACGTGACTCTTGAACTGGGTACCCATGCAGAACCAATCCCTAATTCTATCTGCGATGTTCAGCCTTATGCGGCAAAACACTACCCAGATGTTTTTATGGAGCCCTCATGCTCCGTAACAACTGTTGTCGCCAAACGCACTTTCTGGGAGAAAGCCACTATCCTTCATGCCGAGTACTTTCGGTCATTAGATAAACCACTTCCTATACGATACTCTCGGCACTATGCTGATCTTGCGTCTATGACTCAAGTTTCTGTTAAAGATGAAGCTCTGAAGGATATCGATCTTCTTCATGATGTTTGTGTACACAAAGACCGTTTTTACCATTGTGGCTGGGCCCGGTATATGGAAGCATGCCCAGGCAGCTTCCATATACTGCCTCGTGCAGAACGTCTTGCTGCTTTGCAAAAAGACTACCGTGCAATGAAGGTTATGTTCTTCTATAGCGTGCCGGAGTTTGATTCCATTCTGGAAAAACTGGCCAACCTTGAAAGTGAATTGAACTCAAAGTAAACTCTCAATCTTCGGAGAATTCATTTGATTATACTAGCCACTGATGTGGGCAGCACTACCACTAAGGTTGTTGTTTTTTTCTCTATCCGGTGGCTCTTTTACTACAATTGCTTCCATAAAGAGATCGACAACTGTTAAGCCTCCGTTCTCTGATGTTACGGTGGGACTGTTCCGGACCGCCCTCCGTCTTTCTCTGGTCAGAAATACGGCCTGTCAATATTCTTCCAGGAAGTTAATCGAAGCTCCTTCCTGGAACACCACTAAAACATATGTCAGGCTTTTCCCACTAAGGACCAGACTCGAAGAAGCAGTCAGGGACGTGGCTGAGGGAGCAATTGAGGGAGCAATTGAGGGAGCTCAAAGGTCACTACCACAACCTGTATACAAAGAACATCATCTGAACATAGACAGTGGTTTTGTGCAAAAGATGATTCTTCCTGCAGATATAATTACGAATTTGCCTCTTTTTCCTGCTTGATCCTTTCCCGGTTGAAAGCAGTACTTGCCCGGCAAGTTTCCCCGGAATCGGTGACAGGTTTATTCAGATCAGTATCACCCACAGAGAAAACACCCTGGTGTTTCAAGTGAAAAATTCAGAGAATTCCAGTGACGAATGTGGGTTATGTATTCACTTGTCTGTCAGAAAAGACCAAATGTGAGAGACAACCATTCTTGAGGTATATGTATCGACAACAAACCAGTTAGTCTCTCACATTGGTACGTTCGTATATTCCATTGCACTTACTTAACATTTTTGTTAAGTTACTACCATGAAATTTAACGATTTGCTCAAAATTACGAAAAACGAGCCTGTATTCAGCAGTGCTCTGTTGTATGCCGGGCTGCAGTCGCCCGATGCTCTGCGGGTACAGATCTCCCGGTGGGTTAACGACAAGAAGCTTCTGCAGTTAAGAAGAGGTCTTTATGCTGTAAGCCCCGATTACTCTGGTCAAACACCTGATTTATTCATTGCAGCAAATACCATTAAGACTGCTTCTTATGTAAGCTGTCAAACAGCTCTTGCATGGCATGGAGTTATCCCGGACATTTCAAATGCGGTTACCTCTGTCACCTCCGGCCGAAGCTGTACAGTAAGCAATGCCCTGGGAACATTCATTTACAGGCATGTTAAACCTGAACTACTATGGGGCTATGAAAGTGCTAAAACACCTTCAACTGATGTAGCGAGAATTGCAGTACCTGAAAAGGCATTGCTGGATCTTGTATATCTGGAGCCAGGCGGTGACTCGTTGCCCTACCTTAAGCAATTGCGTTTATCTGAAGACGGTCTTTCCCTGAATATTTTAAATAACCTGGCTGCAAGATGGGGCAGGAAAAAAATAATTAGAGCAGCTGAGAATATCACCACTTTGTTAGGAGCCTTATGAAGCAGGATCTCCTTAATATTGTATCTGAAGCCCAATCCCCGATGCATGGGTTAAACCTTGCAAAAGAATATCTTCAGTCAAGAATTCTGGGAATAATGCAGGAAATGGGAGCAATGATGCCACTGGCCTTCTGTGGTGGAACTGCTCTTCGATTTTTGTATGGTTTGAATCGTTTCAGTGAAAATCTGGATTTTTCTCTTGTTAATAAAGATGCCAGTTTCACTCTTACGGATTCTACAAAGAAAATAATGCGGATACTTGCCGGAGAGGGATATACAATTCAATCTAAACCCCGCGAATCGGGAACATCTGCTCAGGCGGTAATGCTGAAATTTCCAGAACTGCCTTTTGAACTGGGTCTTTCAGGAAGAAAAACTCAAAAATTTGTAATCAGACTGGAAGTTGATATCAATCCACCCGCCGGTGCAGGAACTGAAATTTCTATCATTCGGAAATTTCAATTACTTCGGCTGCAACACCTGGACAAATCATCGCTGCTGGCAGGAAAGATACATGCTGTTCTTATGCGTGGACACACTAAAGGCAGAGATTTCTATGACCTTGCATGGTATCTTGGTAACCGGGAATGGCCTGAAGTTAACATGACTATGCTCAAGAATGCCCTGAAACAAAGTGGCTGGACGCAGGAAAGAATAAACTCAATGAATTTGTACAAAGAACTGGAAAATCGGTTTGATGATCTCGACTGGGAGTTTGTCAGGCGGGATCTGCAACCATTTATTGAAAAACCTGCAGAGCTTAGTATTTTAAACAGAAATGACATGACAATTCTGCTGAAGAACCTAACCTGACAGGCTGGGTACAATGAAGAGGTCTGGAAGGTGGCTGCGGTGAGGCCACTGATAACATCAGCAGTACACGAAAGGACACAAACATGGCAAAGGGCAAATGCATTCTATGCAAAACAAGGAAAGCCAGCAGACAGTGCAGCAGATTTGACACTTTCATTTGTTCAGTCTGTTGTGCTGAAAATAGAGATGAGGAACTCTGCTCTGGTTGTGCGCACTTTAAAGCAGCAGAGAATTATCGCTCATCCAAAAAAATACAGGAGACAAGCAAAGCAATAAATCAGAAGAGATCCGAACTGATTGATGCTGTAGACGACTTGCTCGAATTGGCGGAATTCGGCAGACCCTGGAAGGCAAGAAAAAAACTTGAAAAACTGAACAAAATCAATCCTGATAATGAACTGATTTACTTTGCCATAGGAGTAACCCATTTTTTTCAGAAAGATTATCAAAAAGCAGAAGGTTGTTTTAAAAGAGCAATTGAAATTGATCCAGCGTATACGGAAGCACATTTCAATCTGGGCGCTCTTTACAAAATTAATCTCGACTTGTACAAATCAGTTGTACATTTCCAGAAGGTTGTTAAGATCCGTAATGACACTGATCTGGTAAAAAAAGCAAAGAAAATTCTGACCGCCTATGAAAATACTGTAAAGGAATCAGATGGAACTAATTTAAAGACTTTCATGAGGGCTCATGAAACATTCATGCTTGCATTTGCTGAAATGGAACAGAAGAGTTGGAAGCGGGCAATTGAAACGTTTAATCAAGTTCTGCGAATCGTACCCAATCATCTATCTTCTCTGGGAAATATAGGTATGTGTTACGGACAGTTAGCACAATATACAAAAGCAATAACGTATTTAGACCGGGCTTTGGAAATTGACCCGGAGTATGAACCTGCCATTAATAATAGAGCTCATTATTCGGTACTAAAGGATGGAGAAGCGCCACCTGAAGCTGAAACTGTTGTAACTAATTATGGGAAGAGCAGTGCCCTTAAGGGTGGTTAAACGGAAATCTCCACCTCACCGACAAAGTTGTATCCTATGAGCGTGCCTGAAAGCATTCGAGACGCGCTGCTGCCGGAATGAAAAGACATCCTCGTAAATAGCTTCCTGTCTGATGAAATGAAAAGTGAGGTTGTTAAATTCCACCAGCTCCCTGCTGTCTCACCTGATTGTCCGCGGCAGTCTACATAATTTGTCTCTATCCAGGATTTGAACTCCCGACCATCTGTAGCGTAGCAGAGAAGAAACTGATTTTCTGTTTTCTTTCTTAGTTGACTATTTGCAGTGAGTCAACTATTCTTATCGGGAGTAGTTGTTTACACTTTCCTGCAATCAGAAATTCAGTGTATCTATGTTCTTCCAGGAAGTTACCAGAGAGAATTCCCTCTCCTGCTGATAGTCTCCACCAAAAAGCACAATTCCCTTTTCCTCTGAGTGGGAAATCTTTCTCCAATACTTAAGTCCTTTGAAATAATTCTGGTTCACTGTTCTTCCTGATTTTATCTCCAGGGGAATGATGCGGGAACCTTCTTCAATCAGAAGGTCAACTTCATTTCCGGTTTTGTTTCTCCAGAAAAAGCAATGGGGTTCTTTTCCCGCATTGTACGCTTTTTTCATCAGTTCGGATATAACAAGAGATTCAAAAAGAGCACCTTTACCGTAGTGTGTATCCAGCTGCTCAATCGAATTAATTCCAAGAAGATACGCGGCAAGCCCCGTATCGTAAAAATACAGTTTAGGCATCTTCACCAGCCGCTTGTTGAAATTCCTGTGGTGCGGCCGCAAAAGGAAGATAATGTAGCTTGCTTCCAGAATTGAAATCCAGCCAGATGCTGTTGTGCGGGATATACCGCAGTCATCGGCAAGGGATGATATGTTCAGCAGCTGTCCTGTTCTGCCGGCACACAGCTTGATGAAAAGCTGGAACCTGCTCAGGTCTGTAATGTTTCTTATCAGTCTGACATCCCGTTCAATGTATGTCTGCATATAACCCGGGTAGAAATCTTCCGGAGAAAGATTCATATCGTAGATTCTGGGGTAGAATCCGTTGTACAGGTAATACTCGTACTGCTCTTCTATTCCGCTGGCAGACAGTTCGGCGTAAGAAAACGGAAGCAGCTTCAATACAGCAACTCTTCCGGCAAGTGATTGAGTTATTTTTTCAAAAAGCAGGAAATCCTGAGAACCTGTAAGAATGTACTGTCCCGGTGTATTTTCCTCATCAACCTTTGTCTGAATGTAGGAGAATAGCTCCGGCACATACTGAGCCTCATCAATAACAGCATTCGGATAGCTCTTTAGAAATCCGCGCGGATCCTGCTGCGCAAATCTTCTGTGATCCGGATCTTCCAGTGAAACATATTTTTTGCCAGGGAAAGCTTTTTTTACCAGTGTTGTTTTCCCGGACTGCCTGGGCCCCGTCAGGGTTATTACGGGGTATTTTTTGGCAAGATAGATAAGCCTGGCTTCCAATTCGCGCGCAATCACGACAACCTCCTCAACAGATTCACTTCGACTATAACAGAAAAGTGGACAAATTGCAATTCTGAAATGCAAATTGTCCACGTTGGCTGTGGTATTGTTTATTGAATGTGTTGTAACCGGGATCTGTGTCGCACGAAAGTTACAATGGCCGGGTTTTTCAATCTAAATGATTTAATACGCATCAGCTTAGACCTTGCAAAGCCACGACATATCTTCAGAGAACTTATTCCTGTACTGCAGTTTCCAGCGTGTCACGTACCCATGCGTTCAGACTCTTATGCATCATCATTGAACGCAATACTACTGCCTTGTGCAGTTCAGGCTCAATTCGAACCAGAAACTTCCCGGAATAGGGTTTCTCCGGAGAGTCACCACGCTCTGCGCAAAACTCCAGATAATCATCTATCGATTCATGAAAGGCCTTGCGAAGCTCGTCAACTGTTTTCCCTTGAAATGTGATAACATCACGAAGATTGATGACTTCTCCATGAAAAACATCTGCCTCATCATCGAATTCAACATTACCCACATAGCCTTTATACTTCATCATTGTCTACCTCTGCTTCCTGCAGGAACCTTCTAACAGATTTTACTGCTCCACGCATTGTAACTCGACGAGGGTGCGGTCTGTGAAACACAGCTCGAGTTCCGTTAAGAAAGATTCGAACTCTGGAACCCTGTCCCTCTGTTATTTCCCCACCAGGCGCAATTATAAGTGCTTCAATATCCTTCCACGGAATATCAGAGCGCTCTGGTTTTTCAAATATCCTGGCGGGAGTACTCTTATGCTTGTTATTCATAATCTCCTCATGATACTATTCTATGATACCAGTTAAGAAGCAAACGCTTCTTAACTCAGTCTATGCCGTTTTTTTTGGGAGACATACCAGAGCTTATCCCTGGAGCAGGGAAAAAGCTAACCTTCATTTTTACAGAATACTGCCGATTGCCGCAGTAATACACTGCCTGCATATTCTGCCGTCACGGAAAACAACAGGGAGCGAGTCTTTGCTGAAAGAAACAGGCTGATGCCTGCTGCCAGACGGGCAAAACTTACGAGCGGGAAGATACTGCCTCAGCTGATCAGGCTTACCATACCCATGATGGCTGGTATGGTCGGTATGGTTGTGTTCAACCT
>JAGGYZ010000205.1 GCA_021162285.1 Candidatus Fermentibacteraceae bacterium | reverse complement strand
TGCGAATCAGGAAGGTGGCATTGTAGAGTGAGTAGATGTAACGACGGTATCGACTCTGTAAATGACTTTCCAAACCCTGTCTACGAGAATAATAACGCGAAACACGAGGATTCCGAAACTGATCAGACAGAACAAACTGTACCTGATGAAAGAAACAGACCTGTTGCTCTGGTTCCGGAGTATCTTGAATCGCTGATTTCCGGTTACACAAAAAACCGGCGTGCAGATATCATCAAAATAAGACAGCTTGTTCAGACTGGTGAATTTGAAGAAGCTCAAAGACTTGCACACAGCATGAAAGGCTCCGGTGGCGGGTATGGTTTTCAAAAAATATCGGAGCTGGGTGCTTCCATGGAGATTGCAGCCAAATCACTGGATGGTAACAAAATTCTTTCCGGAATAGATGAACTCGAAAAATACCTTGATACTGTACGCATAGAATACATAGATGAAGACGATTAAAAATGTTCTGATAATTGATGACGATGAAGACACAAGAAAACTGTTTTCTCATATCCTGAAAAGGGCCGGCTACCACACAGAGGTTGCGGAAAGTGCTGCAACCGCAATGAAGATTCTGCAGACAGTCGATATTAATGTAATCCTTCTTGACCTGCTCATGCCCGGGATCAATGGCCTTGAGTTCTGTGGAAGTCTCCAGTCAGATCGTGTTCTCTCCAGAATTCCTGTAATTATGATAACCAGCCGATCGGATGATGAAACCAGAAGAAATGCTCTTAACGCAGGTATCGCTGATTTTATATCCAAGCTGGAAATAAATAGTAAAACTCTTCTGGCAGTAGTTGAGAAAGTTTTGAACAGATCGAACCTCTGGGAAAGACTGGATAGCCCGGTAACTTCTGCAAGAGCTCAGGATTACAAGGGTTTCATTGATTTTCTAAGGAGCAATTCAACTTTGTCAAAAGATGACACCGCTGCTTATACTTTTTCAAATCCCAACGAATTATATGACATTGCTTCTAACATGGGTCTGGATTCTACTGAAACTGCCAAACTTCTTTCAAATTTTCTTCGTATACCTAATTATCCATACATTGATCCTGAAGCAGTTGAAGGAGATATGCTTCCAGCCGCGTTTTCAAAATCGCACAGAGTTCTCGCGCTGAGGGAAAAAGGGGAAATCAGATTTGTTCTGTCAAACCCATATGAAGCTCAACTTATCGACATGCTTGAATCTCTTACTGGGAAAGTGCCTGTTCTTGGAATCACCTGTCCAGACTGTATCGATGCATTACTGCGCAAAGAGGATAATCAGGGCGGTAAATCAGCTCTTGCTAGTATTGATACAGGCAGTGAGGAAAACCAGGTAGAGCCTGAAAAAGATGATGTTGAGGACTTTTCCGGTTCTATTGAAATTACGGAAAAACCATCGGAAGAAGACATAAGAAAATATCCTATCAAATACATATCCGACAGCATATTGTTTTCAGCAGTAACTGAGGGGGCAAGTGACATCCACATAGAGCCGAAACCGAAGAAAGTCGTTGTAAGATTCCGCGTGGATGGTGATATGAAGGATATGTTCACCCTTAAGAAAAAAACCGGGGCTGTGCTCATCAGCAGATTTAAGGTTCTCGGCGGTATGGATATTGCCGAACGCCGCAAGCCGCAGGATGGTCAGGCAGAAGCCAGCATAGCTGGAAAACCCTTCAAAATGCGGTTCGCTACAACCTCTACCCCACAGGGCGAAAGTCTCGTTGTGAGAATGCTGGATATGTATGCGAAACCAAGAGAATTAACCGAACTTGGAATGACCGAACAGCAGTCAAGAGATCTGTATGAAGTTTCCAGTCAGAGCAGTGGGGCAATCATTGTAGTTGGTCCAACCGGAAGCGGAAAGTCCACCACACTTTACAGCATGATCTCACACCTCGACATTAAATCAAGAAGCCTGATAACCATTGAAGATCCGGTAGAGTACAGAATTGCTTATGCAAACCAGCAGCAGGTAAATGAAAGAGCCGGTGTTACTTTCGAAGCACTTCTTAAATCTGCCGTGAGGCAGGATCCGGACATAATTTATCTCGGTGAGGTCCGCGACTCTTTCAGTGCAAAAACATGTCTTGATCTTGCCAGTACCGGCCACCTGACCATGGCAACTCTTCACAGTTCAAACACCACCACAGCCCTTTTCAGACTTGCGAGACTTGGAATTTCCCGGGAAGATTCTGCCGACAATCTGCTTTGTCTGCTGGCACAAAGGCTGCTTAAGAGTTTGTGTCAGAGCTGCAGGAGAATGAAACCCATTACGCAGGAGGAAAGAAAAATTCTTCTTCCGTTTTTAAACGAAGAAGACATACCCACAGAACTGCCTCATCCAGAGGGCTGCCCCAAGTGTAATTTCACCGGTTATGCGGGAAGGCAGGGTGTTTATGAACTGATGAGGTTCAACCCCAGGGTAACCGAAATAATTAAATCTGCTGAGTCCGTACCTGCAATGCGTATTGATCTTCACGAGAAGGCAAACGTTTTTCTTCTTTCTGATCATGCTATCATGAAGGTAAAACAGGGCTTGCTTTCTCTTGACGATGTTAACAGGAATGTATTGCTGGAAGAACTCAGGCTAAGCGGTCGTCAGGATTTTGAACTCACGGAGAAAGAAGTAAAAGCCGACAGGAAGAAAAAAATCCTTCTTGTTGATGATGACGAGGATTTCAGAAAGCTGGCAACAATCCTTCTGGAAACCGCAGGGTACGAAATTGAACAGGTTTCCGATGGAGTTGAGGCCATCATTACTCTGCAGACAAACAACTACGACCTGATACTGTCAGACATTGAAATGCCCGGGCTGGACGGATTTACTATGCTTCATGCGTTGCAGAGCAAAAATCTGGATACCCCCCTGATATTTCTGACTGGTAACGACAGCATGGACAAGGAAGAAAAAGGTTACGAGCTGGGGGCCGTGGACTACATTAGAAAACCGATAAGAAGGAAAATGTTTCTAACAAGGGTAAGCCGTGCATTGGGATAGCAAAAATCAACTATCCCTGCAGAACCCATTTGCCAGGCAACTGCAATGGTTTTCCAATTGTCTTTCCAGCTGTGCCTATAACTTTTATATCAGCGTGTTCGTGTGTTATGTAGCAGGATCTGCTCCAGTATAGTGCAAGGGAGGCGTTTTATGGAGATCAACGAAGAACCTGTCGAGCTGGACAAGGGTATTGTCTACAAAAACCAGGAAGAAAAAACACACAAGAAAAAAGCAAAAGTCCCATGGGTTTACATTGCCGGTATCCTGGGAATCGCTCTTATCATCAGTCTTCTTTTCGTAAACCCGGAAAGTAGTGAATTTATCAAATCTCCTCCCCCTGAAGAAGCGGCACAGCGTGATTCCATGTATTCTGCTGCCACGAGAATACAGCAGTACATGGAGAACAGTGATTCGCTTCCTGAACAGGCTGATATTTCACTTCCAGCAGGTTTTACGTACGAAAAAGAAGAGGGATCATTCTGGTCTCTTGAAACAGAGTCCGGTCTTTTCTATTCTTCCGACATGGATTTAAATGCGTTCAGATCGGGGGAGTTATGAAACACGCTGCTGCAGCAGGTTTCACTTTAATCGAACTGATGGTTGTCATCGTCATCATAGGTATTCTCGCATCAATCGCCATCCCTAAGTTTGCAGGCGTGGCAGAGAGCGCAAAGTATGCTGCCTGCCGGTCAAACCTCCGGAACATTGCAGAGGCATTGGAGCTGTATAGAGCAGAAAATGGAGAATTCCCAGGAGCTTATCAGGGGCACAAGTGGCGGGAACTGACTTATTTTTCGGACTATGTGCAAACTGAAATGCGCTGTCCTTCAACAATGGCTGCATATCGTTTTCGAATCAGTGGGAGAAATTACCAGTATTTCTGGGTCAGGGGCTGGAACGGCGCTTGTAAAAGAAATCATGGGATGTATAAACGTGGCGTTTATGTGCAGTGATTGATTCAACTATCTGTGTTCTAAAGAATATGAAAATTGATTCAAAAGAAAACCCTGAAGCTAGTTCCTTGTAAATAACTGAGAATTACGACCTTTGCACAGTCAACCCGTATCCCGGGTTTGATTCTGTTTTAGCCGGAATCCTGCAATTACCATTGAGAAACCCGGATTAGTAAATGTGCTGCAGATTGTAAACCTGTTTGCCAAAGTGGTTGACATTATTTAAAATGATACTATTTTCCTCGTCTTCCGAGCAGATAACCAGGGGGGAATAATGTCATCAACTTCGGCTGTTGTTCGTATTCTAAAAAGTTCTGAAGGCTTTGTTTCAGGTGAAAAAATAGCTGAAGAACTTGGTGTAAGCAGAGCCTCGGTGTGGAAGAGCATAAAAACCCTTAGGAATGCAGGATTTGATATATCTGCATCAACCAACAAAGGGTATCAGCTTGTTTCAATCCCGGATATTCCATCTGCTGAAGTGATGTTGTCTCTGCTTAACACTTCTGTGTTTGGCCGATCCATTGAATACCATCCTGTTATAGCTTCCACCAACGACAGAGCAATGGAACTGGGGTCCGGTGGAGCAGCCTGCGGCGCAGTAATTACAGCAGACAGACAAACTGCAGGCAGGGCACGAAGAGGCGGAGTGTGGGCAAGCCCCTCAGGGAAGAACCTCTACCTGTCCATAGTCGTTCGCCCCGATGTTTCTCTTGTCCGCGCAGAAGAGGTTGCAGGTCTTGCGTTAAATGCTCTGGGCCTGGCGGCAGGCAGGTTCTTCCCGGACATCCGCTTCTCCCAAAGCGACCGCGGTCTGTTTTTCCATGAGAAAAAACTGGGTGGCGTTCTTTGTGAAGTGTGCGGAGAAATTGATATCGTGCACCACATGGCCGTTGGTATCGGGTTGAATGTTTCACACAGCAAAGTTGATTCCCAGTCAACATCGTTGTTCCTGATCACAGGGGAAATGCCGTCAAGAGCTGAACTTACGGTTGCAGTTCTTGAAGAGTTTGAAAAGCACTACCTGAAATGGCGGAACAATGAATAGAGAAGAGGCAGCGGGCATTCTTACAGTTCTGTCCATGGACCGAATTGAGAAAATGTGCACTGACACAAGAATTTCAGCATTTGGAAACGCTGCGGAACTCTGTGCCATAGTCAACGCAAAAAACGGTGCCTGCCCTGAAGACTGTACATTCTGTGCCCAGTCGCGAACTGAGGGAACTCCCATGCTGCCTGTTGAAGAGATCGTTGAAGCCCACCGTACAAACTCAATAGCAGGCGTACACAGGTTTTCAATGGTTACAAGCGGCAGGGGGCTGCGTGGAGAGGAACTTGAACAGATATGTGAAGCAGCGGCACTGAGCAGGGCCAACGGCTTGCTGTGTGCATCCCTGGGAATACTGGGGTTCAGTGAGTTGCAGAAACTGAAGAATGCTGGTGTAACCAGGTACCATCACAATCTGGAAACTTCACAGGCGTTTTTCCCTTCGGTGTGTACAACACACAGCTTTGATGAAAGGGTAATAACACTGCGCAGGGCAAAACTTGCAGGCATGTCTGTGTGTTCAGGTGGAATAGTCGGCATGGGTGAATCAGATGAAGACAGGCTGGACCTGGCTTTCTCGCTGAAGGAACTGGAAGTTGATTCCATCGCCCTCAACTTCTACATTCCTGTCGATGGGGCAACTGCAGTTGCGGAACACCTCCCGGAAGAAAAACTTCTTCGAATTATCGGAATGTTCAGAATGGTAAACCCGAAGGCGGAGTTGAGGATCTGTGCAGGCCGCTCACAACTGGGTAAGTCGGTGGAAAAGATGTTTTCCTTTGGAGCTACAGGACTTATGACTGGAACGCTGCTCACCACCGGAGGAAGCCTTCCAGCCTCAGACCTTGACCTGATACTCAGAGCAGGATTAACACTGTGAATTTTGTGAACAAAACCCTTTCAGAACTTGAAAGCCGCGGTCTTAAAAGAGCGCTGAGAATCCATTCCGGAAAACTGATAAACTTCTCAACAAATGACTACCTGGGTCTGTCAACCCATCCTGTTGTTGTAAACCGGTCTGTGGAGGCTGTTAAATTGTTTGGAACAGGCTCGGGAGGGTCAAGACTCATGGCAGGGAATCTTCCACTCCACGAAGAACTGGAAAGCAGACTGGCTCTGCTTACCGGTATGGAAGCCGCACTGGTATACGGAAGCGGATTCCTTGCAAACACAGGTGTACTCACAGCACTGGCAGGAAGAAACGATACAATTTTCTCAGACAGGCTCAACCATGCCAGCATTGTAGACGGAGCCATCACATCCCGCAGCAGAGTTCACAGATACAGACACTGCGATGTACAGCATCTTTCCGATCTCCTGAAAAAGCGCACAGGAACAGGCAGAAAGATTATTGTTACAGAATCTGTGTTCAGCATGGATGGAGACATTGCCCCGGTGAGAGAGATCTTTGAACTGTCCCGCAGGGAAGGCTGCATACTGGTTGTAGACGAAGCTCATGCAACAGGTGTTTTCGGACATGGTGGTGGAATCTGCAGAGAGAAGGGTGTTCTTCCTGACATTGTAACCGGAACCCTGAGCAAGGCTCTGGGAAGCTACGGCGGATTTGCTTCATGCTCCAGCAAAACAAGGGATTTTCTGGTAAACAAATCGAGAAGCTTCGTTTACAGCACAGGTCTGCCGCCAGCCTCTGCCGGCGCTGCTCTCGGCGCACTGCAGGTGATAGAGTCCCGGAAGGAATCTGGTTCAGAACTTGTTAGACATGCCGCTTTTTTCAGGGAGAGTTTGAAACAGGCAGGTTTTAGCACCGGGAACTCTGCTTCACAGATTGTTCCAGTAATTGTGCGTGATACTTCAGCAACTGTTTCTCTTTCACATTCTCTGGAAAACAGAGGCATTCTTGCTGTTGCAATCCGACCACCAACTGTACCTGAGGGTTCTGCCCGTCTGCGATTTTCCGTTACACTCGGTCATCAGCTGGAAACACTTCAAAACACCGCTGACAAGATGAGAGAACTGAAATGGAACTAGTGTTCATCAGCGGCTGGGCAACCTCGAACAATATCTGGAGTAAAATTGGCGATTTCGAGATTCCCGTGCATTACATTGACTGGAACACAGTTCTTAAAGACGACTTCAGACTGCCGGAATCCTGCATTCTCACCGGATGGTCACTTGGCGGACAACTGGCCATGGAACTCAGCACCCGTCCTGAGGTGAAAGGTATAGTTCTAATTTCCTCCATGAGCTGTATTGCTTCGGGAGAGCACAGACCCGGTATTGATCCTTCCAAACACCAGGAAATAGCTTCCATGCTGAACAAAAGCACAGAGGGCTACCTGAGGTCTTTCTTCAGAGAGTGTGGTGCAGGAAGAAACGAACTGCCTTCCCTGGTAAAAGATTCCGCTGCCTTTTCCACCGAAGACCTTCTCTATGGTCTGGATGTGATGTTCAGCAAAGTTACAGTTCCGGCCCCGGACATTTTGGCCACTGTAATCCACGGAACTGCAGACAGAATTATTCCATTTTCATTATCTGAATACATCGCAGAAAAACTCTTTGAAGGAAAAACCTCGCTTCTGCCTGTAACTGAAGGCGGCCACCTGATTCCCCTGACACACCCGCAGGTTGTAACGCAGGAGGTAAAGAAGCTTGCACAGCGTATTAACTCCTGACACTGAGCTGATGCAGGCGAGGTTCTCTGCTGCGTCATCGGTGTACGACAACTATGCGGAGCACCACCGATTGATTGCAGAAGAGGTTGAACACATTGTCCGCAAGCTGAATCCGGAATCTCTGCTTGAACCTGGAAGCGGCACGGGAATACTGTCTGAAAAACTGAACAGGAGTTTCCCCCGTGCTGTAAAAACCTTCACAGATATTGCTCCGGGAATGGTCAGTGTGTGCAGAGAAAGGCTCCCTGAATCACCGTTTGTAAGCCACAAAATATGGAACTTTGAGGGGAAGCAGAGCCTGGAAAGTTATGATCTAGTGGTTTCCAGCTGTGCTCTGCAGTGGGCAGCTGATCCTGTTTCCACAGTGAAAAACCTGTGCTCGGCTGTAGCTGCAGGAGGCTACGCTGTTCATGCTATTCCTGTACGCGGAATGCTGCAGGAACTGCAAAACAGTTTCCGCGCTGAAGGAGTAACAGCAAACCGGCTGGATTACCTGGAGGGCAAACAGTGGAGCGGCCTGTTCTACCGCGAAGGTTTTGTTGACTGCGGGTCTTTCCTGAAAAACTATACAGTTCGCTACCCGGGGCCCGCCCATGTGCTGCATGCCATCAGGGGTATAGGAGCATCCCTCGCCGGGCACCCCGGGGCGTTCTGTGTTACACCGGTGGAGCTGAGAAAAGCTCTTAACCGTTACAGCAGAACATACGGTGATGAGTCTGGAGCAGTGCCGGCTACATACAGAATACAGTTTGTTGTAGCAAAGAAGGTTCTGCCTTGAAATCACTGTTTATAACCGGCACAGACACCGACTGCGGAAAAACATTTGTAACCGCCGGGATACTGAGTGGTTTTGTTTCCATGGGAATCAATGCGGTTCCAGCCAAACCGGTGCAGACAGGCTGCACAAACGGAGTTTCGGAAGATCTTGAATTCTCACTGAAAACTGCCGGGCTCAGTTTCCCGAAGGCAGTAAAAAACAGGCTGTGCCCCTGTCGTTTTACACCTGCGTGCTCCCCGCATCTTGCCGCAAAGCTGGCCGGCACTGCGATCAGTGCTGCTGCAATGGCTTCCAGCCTGAAAGAAATTCAGAGCAGATTTCAGTGCGTGGTGGCAGAGGGTGCTGGCGGAATACTTGTTCCCCTGGGTGGCGGGAAAACCATGCTTGACCTTATGATTCTGCTGAACTGGCCGGTTGTTCTGGTGTCCTCTGACAAACTTGGAACCATCAACCACACTCTGCTGTCTCTTGAAGCACTGCGCCATGCAGAACTTGATGTTGCCGGTGTTGTTGTGAACCATGCAACACCACCATCCACTCTTATAAGCAGAAGCAACACGGAAACCATTAAAAACTACGGCAGAACAAAGATTCTTGCGGAAATCCCCCACTCGCCTGATTGTTTTCCTGCACAGTCCTTCCAGGGCATCTGTACAAAACTGAAGGGAATTCTATCGTGATGGATTACAGAAAAACTGACCTTGAACACATGTGGCACCCCTACACCGATATACAAACTCTGGAGCAGACAGACTTCCCTGTTATACAAAGTGCAGAAGGTGTCCGACTGAGGGACACACAGGGAAAAGAATACCTTGACGGCATCAGCTCGTGGTGGTGTGTAAATCTCGGTCACAGCCACCCCCACATTGTAGAGTCTGTTGTGCGGCAGGCAGCAAAGCTGCAGCACAGTATTACCGGAGGCATGTCACACACAGGAGTTATACGACTTTCGAAAATGCTTTTAAATATCGCACCCGCCGGGTTGAACCGCGTGTACTACGCTTCCGATGGTGCAAGCTCAGTTGAAGCTGCTGTACGAATGGCAATTCAGTACTGGTGGAACCTGGGGCTTCCCGAAAAAAAGAACATCATCTCCCTTGAAGGGGCATACCACGGAGATACACTGGGTGCAGTTGGTCTTGGCTTCCTGCCGAAATTTCACAAACCCATACAACATGTGGTAAACCGATCATTGCAGGCTCCCGCCCCCCACTGCTTTCACTGCCCCTATGCAGATAACTGCTCACTTCAGTGTTTCAGAGGAATGGAAGAACTGTTGAGGGAAAATGCAGATACCACTGCAGCTGTGATTGTGGAACCTGTGTGCCAGGGAGCGGCAGGCATCCGCATATATCCTCCGGAATATGTAGCAAAGCTTCGTAAACTTTGTACAGAACTGAACATCCTTCTTGTTGCAGACGAAATAGCCGTTGGCTTCGGCAGAACCGGAGCAATGTTTGCATCTGATCTTGCAGAAATACAACCGGACCTGATGGTTGTAGGAAAGTCGCTTACCGGTGGATACCTGCCAATGAGTGCTGTTGTTGCAACCGATGAGGTGTACGATTCATTCCGGCAGGACAATGGTAGAGATCGCACCTTCTATCATGGTCACACTTTTTCTGGAAATCCTCTTGCTGCCGCTGCGGCAATTGCAGCTCTGGAAGTGTTTGAAAATGATAACATTCTTGAACACAGCAGAGTTTCCGCCGAACTTATGAAAAATGCTTTTATGAAATTCGGCGGTATTCCCGGTGTACACCGGTCTACCTCCCTTGGATACATGAGTGCTCTCGAGATATCGGATCAGGCTGGAGGTAGAAACACAGCTGCTGTGGTTGCAGCGTCTGCCCTTGAAATGGGGCTGTTTATCCGGCCGCTGGGCGCTGTTGTCTACCTTTGGCCACCTCTGATAACACAAAAGTCCGACATGGAGGAAATGCTTGGTATATTCGGCAACTGTTTGAAACACTCTCTCGAGGATGGAATGTGCTAAAAGAGAACTACCTCAGCAGAATGGATCTGAGCAGGCTTTGCGATAAAGCAGAGGTGGAGCTGGAAGTACCCGGTACAGTTCTGCTTGTGCTGGACATGCAGGATTTCTTTGTTTCGCCTGATTCCCACGCTTTTGTTCCGTCTGCCCCTGAACTCGTACCTGCTATTCAGCTTCTGGTAAAAGAATTCAAACATCACGGCCTGCCTGTGATCTACACAAAACACCTGAATACGCGGGACAATGCAGAAATGATGGGACGGTGGTGGAGAGATGTTATCACAGCAGACAACCCTCTCAGCCGGATACACAGCGGTTTTGACCTCTCCGGTTCAGTCATCATTGAAAAAACTCAGTACGATGCTTTTTACAGAACAGAACTGGGCAGCCTGCTTGAGCAGTTGAGAACAACAACTGTCGTGATAACCGGAGTGATGACGAATCTTTGCTGTGAAACCACTGCAAGGGCAGCTTTCGTTCGCGGACTCCGGGTGTTCATGCCGGTTGACGGCACTGCAGCCATGAATATGGAGCTGCACAAGGCAACAACGCTAAACCTCTCTTACGGCTTTTCCAGGCCGGTTTGTACTGCTTCAATTGCAGAATCACTGAGGAGCTCTTATGGCCACTGAAAAAGTTGTGGTGATCGGTGCCGGCCCTGCAGGTCTTGCGGCGGCACAACAACTGAAACTCTACGGAATAAACCCGCTGGTTTTCGAGGAAGATCAGCCGGGAGGGCTGCTTCTCAACGCAAGTTCTGTAACGAATTACCCGGGCGTTTCCAGGGGAACTGCCGGCAGAGATCTGGTAAAACTCTTCCCGCTTCCTGAAAAACTTATCTTCCACAGAGTAACCTCTGTTAAAAAAGAAGGTTCTGTGTACCGGGTGGCTCTGTCTTATACAGATTCGGTTACCGCTCTTACAGTTGTTGTAGCCTCTGGAACAACTCCCCGGAAGATCCATGTAAACTGTACACCGGACAGCCGGATCCTGTACGATGTGAAGAACATCCGGGATATCCCAGGAGACACTGTGGCAGTGATCGGTGGGGGTGATGCTGCTCTTGACTACGCAGTCAGTTTGAGTTCAAAGTTTTCAGTTACCGTTTATGCAAGAGGAAATTTTTCAGACGCAGTTCCGCATCTGCTGACTTCAGTAAAAAAGATCAGCCGCATAACACTGCGTCCTGAAACCTCCGGGAAAACTGTTATTCCCGAAAAAACCATCTTTGTGGCAGCAGGAAGAACTCCTGCAGTAGATTTCGTCTCTGAAGAGCTGTTGTCTGCGCCGCCGGACGACGGTTCATTTCATATGTGCGGTGACTGCAGCAACGGCATTTTCCGGCAGACAGCCATTGCTGTTGGCAACGGGGTTGAAGCCGCCATGAAAACGGCTGCATACCTGAGAAAGTTGAGTGCTCTGTGATGAAAGTTGTTGCTTCCTCCGGCAGGGATGATCTTGCCCGTGTTTACATAGTTGAGTTTGAAAACGGGCTTCAGGTTGAATGTGCTGAATCTGTCCAGCCGCCTCTGCCGCTGGAAAAGAAGTGGGTACTGCTGGTTTCAACTCTGTACGGATGTCCTGTGGGCTGTACCATGTGCGATGCCGGTACGGAATACCACGGCCGCCTCTCCGCTTCGGAGATAACTGACCAGATAGAGATGATGATCCGCAGGCGCTTCCCGGACATGCGGGTTCCCTCTGCCCAGTTCAAGGTTCAGTTTGCAAGAATGGGTGAGCCGGCGCTTAACCCAGCTGTGATTGATGTATTGAAAGACCTCCCACACAGGCTTGACGCTCCTGGGTTTATGCCCTCTGTCTCTACTGTGGCACCAAAAGGAACAGACAGATTCTTCAGAGATCTTCTGGATGTAAAACGCAGTCTGTACTCCCATGGTAACTTCCAGCTGCAGTTTTCCCTTCACACAACCGACCCTGTTCTCCGCAGGCGTATTGTACCGGTCAACACCTGGTCCATGGCTGAGATCGCAGCCTACGGGCGGGAGTTTCACAGTGCAGGCGACCGCAAAGTAACCCTTAACTTCGCACTTGCGAAGGATTCTCCCCTTGAACCGGATGTGCTTATGCAACACTTCGATCCGGAATATTTTCTAATAAAAATTACACCGCTCAACCCTACCTACAGGGCAATGGAGAACAACCTTACTTCTCAAATTGATCCGTCTTCACCACGGGAAAATAGTGAACTTGTGGAGAGTGTAAGAAACGCGGGTTATCAGGTTATTCTCAGTATAGGAGAAGACGAAGAAAACCTCATAGGAAGCAACTGCGGACAGTACCTGAAAGCTCATATCTTTTCCAGTGCCGGCATGACACACGGTTATACCTATCCAATCCGGGAACTGGTGGAATAGTTCTGCAGATCAAGCTGTATCCTTTTTAACTCCGGAATCTGCATAGATCTCCCTTCTTTACATGCTGTTCCGGTGATGTTACGTTGCATTCAACAATTAAAGGAGGTAGCATGATCACTGTTGCAGTACTGATGGCCATTACCGCTGTAAACCTGGAGGATGAAAATATCCTGAATTCTGTTCATGAGTGGGGTGTTGTTGTGTTTGAAGAAAACCAGCTGCCTGCCATCTGTGGAGGACCGTGGGATAATTCTGTGGAATACATTGAATACGAAGCAGAAGCTGAAGCTCCAGTGGTCTGGATCTACGGAGAACCTTTCCAGGGCACTTTTTCCGTTACTCTGGGAGACTCTGAAACCATTACATCTGTCTACCCTGCTCCTGATCTATTCAGTGGGAATTCTGCGCAGTGGGAAGTGGTTACCACGACGGGTGTTGAGGAATCCCTGCCGTACACAGGTCCCTATTCATGGGCAATGGAATACTGGGAGACTGTGCCTTCTCT
>JAGGYZ010000121.1 GCA_021162285.1 Candidatus Fermentibacteraceae bacterium | reverse complement strand
TGCAGCTCACTCAGACCAGCTATTTCACACGCAGCTTCTGGCGCCTGTAAACCAGCGTTGCAACGGTTTCTTACAAGAACGGCAGGCATTCCGGCTTTCCCAGCGGCCTTTATGCCCTTCCAGGCATCCTCAAAGACAAGGCATCTGGAAGGTTCTACACAAAGGTATTCAGACGCTCTGAGGAATATATCAGGAAAGGGTTTCGATCTCAGCCCCTCACCCCCGATAATGCCGGGAAAGGTATCTACCCTGCGTTCAAGAATAGATCGTACAAGAGAACTCCGTGTGTTTGAAGCGATAACACATTTTTTTAAACGGGAAGCAGCATCCAGAACTTCCACCGCCAGCGGAAACAGTGGGATATCACCATTTGCACAGTACCCGTTGTAAATGGAGCGCTGCTGCACACGGACAGCTTCCCGGTCGGGTACAACAAGACCGGTTCTTGCTATCTCGCCTTCAAGCCCTTTGCCCAGAAAAGCCCAGTATTTCCAGTATATTTCTTCGGAAATAGTATGCCCATATCGTTCCAGAACACAGTTCCATGACATCCGGTAGAAAGGCTCGCTGTCAGCGAGAACACCGTCAAAATCAAATACAATCGCCTGTGCATTATTCCACAACTCAGTAAGTGTCAGATTATCTCCCCCCGGGGTCTGGCAGAATCAGCAAATTTCAATCATAGTATCATATCTATTGTTGTGAGTAAATCCCATAGAAAACGGAGGTTCCATTGCTGTCCAATTTTTCTGAGATAAGGGAGGCTGCCAGAGCTCTTTCCGGTTCAACTGTTGCAGTTCCCATGGGCCATGATGTTTCTTCGCTTAAGGCTTTGATAGAGGCATCAGACTCCGGTTTTGCCGGAAGTATCATTGTTGGTTCCGAAGAAGAGGTGGAAAAGTCTCTCGCAGAACTGGGAAGAGAGCTTCCAGACGACATATCCGTTATAGACTGTACAGATCCCCAGGAAGCCGCACTGAAGGCTGTTGGTCTTGTGAGTTCCGGCAAAGCCGGTATGCTTATGAAGGGGCTTATCAAGACATCAATATTCCTGAAGGCAGTTCTTCACAAGGAAGTGGGTCTTCGAACTGGAAGAGTTTTAAGTCATATCGCTGTTGTTCATGCGCCCCGTCAGGATCGCCTTGTGGCGATCACGGATGGAGGGATGAACATCCATCCTGACAAACAGGAAGTGATACAGATAACCTCCAATGCCGCAGATATAATGCTTAAACTTGGAGCAGATCGCGCAAGGGTTGCACTACTGGCTGCTGTTGAAGTTGCCAATGAGAAAATGCCGGAAACGCTTCTCTGGAAAGAAATAGCGGAAGAAGGAATACCCGGAATGGATGTTGCCGGACCGGTGGCGGTTGACGGAGCAATGGACCCGGAAGCGGCGGCCATAAAGAAAATGGAAGGTCCTGTTGCCGGTAGAGCAAATGTGCTGGTAACACACGATATAGCCTGTGGTAATATCTTCGCCAAGGGTTTCATGTACATGACAAACACAGATGTTGGAGGGCTCATTGCCGGGGCATCGGCACCTATAGTAATGTTGAGCCGGTCGGATACCCCTTCCACCAAGTTGAACAGTCTTGCGCTTGGTGCGGTGGTAGCTGGGAGCAGAAAATGAAGAACAGGCTGATACTTGCGGTAAATCCAGGGGGAACTTCTACGAAAGCCGGTCTTTACAGAGATGAAGAGCTGCTATTCGAAGAGAGCGTGCACCACGATCCTTCTGAACTTGAAAAGTTTTCCTCTACATTTGAGCAGATGAATTTCCGCAGAGATATAGTTCTGGAAATTCTGAAAGAAAAAGGTTACAAACCGGAAGAGCTTTCTGCTGTGGTGGGCAGAGGAGGAACATTCAAGCCTCTTGAAAGCGGTACCTATCTGGTTAACGAGAAACTTCTTGACGATATAAGAGACGGTTCTTCCCTGCAGGCAGACCATCCTTCAAACCTGGGAGCTCCCATCGCCTGGGCAATTGCACAGAAGGCTTCTGTCCCTGCCTATTTTGTGGATCCCGTGTGTGTGGATGAGATGATAGAAGAAGCCCGGCTCAGTGGGCATCCCCTGCTGCCAAGAATAAGCCTCAGCCACGCATTGAACATCAGAATGGTAGCCTACAAGGCGGCAGAAGAGCTGGGCAGACCAATGAACAGGCTCAATATGGTTGTTATGCATCTGGGAAGTGGAATCAGCGTAAATGCCCTTAGAAAGGGCAGAATGATAGATACCAACAATGCAAATGACGACGGTCCTTTCAGTTCTACCAGAACAGGAGGGCTTCCTGTTACCGGTCTTATGAAACTGTGTTTCAGCGGAAAATATACCGCCTCAGAACTTAAGAAGATGCTTCTTAAAAAGGGAGGAGTTTTTGCCTACCTCCAGGAAGAGCATGTTGGCCGGATCAGAGAAAAAGCACAAGCGGGTGACAAAAAATCAGACCTTGTTCTGAAGGCGATGGTTTACCAGATGGCCAAGGAAGCAGGGGCCATGGCCGCAGCCCTTCAGGGCGATGTGGATGCCGTTGTCATCACCGGAGGTATTGCGTATAACCCGTGGGTAACAGACCTTCTCACAGAGTACTTGTCGTATCTGGGAAAGATTCTTGTTTTTCCAGGAGAGGCGGAGCTGGAGGCTCTTACAAGAGGGGTCTTAAGGGTAATGGATAACGTTGAAGAAGAGAAAGAATACAGATAACAGACAAAACAGCAAGAAAGGCAGACAATGAGGAAGAAGCTCAATGAAGTCGATTCCGGAAAACTGTTC
>JAGGYZ010000178.1 GCA_021162285.1 Candidatus Fermentibacteraceae bacterium | reverse complement strand
TTCTGGAACTGATTGAAAGCTGTTTCCGGGGTGATGTTTCTTCCCTTGCTGTAGACGAAGTTCTGGCAGCTTTTGCTGTGCATGTTGCAATCTGCGACAACGACGGTATTATCAAGAATTTTTACCTCCATCGTTCCGACAACACCTGGCATTACTACCCGTGGGACAGAGATGCGACCTTTGGCAACACCTGGCAGGGTGAATATCACAGCAGCTGGGTCTGTGACAGACACTTAGCCGATATAGGCTACTTCGGAGCTTCAAGGGCAATACTCCTCGAGCCGGGGAATATTGAGATGTTCAACGACCTTCTTGAAGAAGCTGGTGAAATAATGCAGGAAGATCTTCCTGAAATGGTTGATTCCATTCGTCTTCTGATTCGAAGTGATCTCGCCGAGGACCCGCTTTACCAGTACTCGGTTTCGCAGTTTGATTCTATCTGCAGCACCATTGCATCCGATCTTGAGCTGAGATCCGAGTTTCTCGAAGATCTTTGTATTTCCAGTGAAATATCTGCGATAGAGGAGATAGATATTGCCTCCTGCCTGGATATACAGTCTACAGTTGACATAGAGTTAGAACTCAGTGGAGGAGATCCTTCCGGAGTGGTTTGCATTGTATCGTTTGACGAACAGGAGGAACAGTGGTTCTACATGGAACACAACGGGGAAGAAGAGTGGACCATAAGCATACCTGTTCCATCTGGAACATATTGTGTTCACACAGCTTACGGCCCATACAGTTCCAGCGATCTTCTGCATGTTTTTTACCCGTCCTGGGGTATGAGAGGTTGTCCGGTTCGGCTGGATCCATGCCCTTCTGCAAGGGTGGCGCTTGCAGATCTTTCTGCTTCGCAGTTCGTTGTGAATTCTCCCGTGTGGTGCGGAAACAACCTGTGGGTTCTTCCTGTTGTTAACACAGGTTCCCAGCCGCAGGATCTCTCCCTGTGCCGGTTCTCCCTTGGTGACCCTGCTGGAAATGTATTCCTTCCCGGGTCAACTCTGGTTGCCCCCGGTGAAACATTTCTGCTTTCAAATTCGATGGATGGCGCATCAAGCCTTTACGAAGATTTAACTATCTTCGGTGATGCTGGTACCACATACCCCGCAGGCACCGAACTGACTCTTTACGATCCTTCCTGGAATGCTCTGTACTCGTGGCAGATAGCAAGCGGTGACTCGCTTCCTTCAGACCTGGAGTCTGTAATACCATCAGAAATAAGAGCAGGAGGCGGCAGTGACTGGGTAGAAATCTACAACCGCTCCCAAAACGATATTGATGTTTCACAATGGTATTTTACAGACTCGGACAACAATGTTTCTGTAATACCTGACGGAACACTTATTCCACATTCCGGTCTGCTTCTGGCTGCAGAGGACCCTGGTTCTTTCTCATACCTTCCCCGGCCGGCTGCTCCTCTGACTTTTGGAATTAATTCGGAAGAAGATTTCCTTTCTCTGTGTACCAGATATGGAGATCTGGTTTTCAGCGTTAACTGGGATGATCTGTGGCCCGTGGAAGAAACCGGGATAATGTACCTCAAGGCACCGTGGCTTCCTGCTTATTCCTCTTCAAACTGGGCTGCTGCTATTCTCCCGGGAACTCCAGGAGAGGCAAATCCCGGTTGGGATACTGCGGTTAACTACACCACGGTGAGCCTTGTATCGCAAAACCCGTGTGATGGTTCATTCGCCTTTCACTACCAGACTTCAGCCTCTCCAGTTGAAGCAATGCTGTTTGACCTGACCGGAAGAATTGTTGCGCGGATTGATCTGCCGGAGGGGTTTCAGGGAGAAGTTACAGCAGACTTCAGCAACACACTACCCAGCGGTGTGTATATTCTGTATCTAAGGTCTTCGGCCGGAGCAGCATCAACCCGCTTTACCGTCTTGAAATAGGGAGTTAATCATGATAAGCAAAGTTCTACTTGTTTTGTTACTCGCAGTCGGAGCTGCTTCTGCAGACATAGATGTGGAAAACAACTATTCTGAAGGGTTTAAGGTCAGCGGATACTTTGATGGCGGATTCTCAGAGTGGGGCTCCTACAATGCTGTACCCTCCAGGGGATTCACCGTTCGCAGATCAGGTTTTGAACTCAATGCCCGGATCGTTGAAACGCTGAAAGCCGAGATAAAGATAGAGGCACGCCCTGATGAACTGTTTTTGAAAAACGCAGCAATTAACTGGTCTCCTTCCAGATGGGCAGAACTACAGGCCGGTCAGTTCAAATCTGCAACCCTTCTGGCCGGTGAACAGAGTTACTGGAACCTCAATATGTTTGACAGGCCTCTTGTTTACAACCTTCGTGAAGACCTCACTTTCTCCGGCAGAGATATTGGTATTGATTTGTGTGTAGATCTTCCTGTATTTCATGGTATGGAACTGAGAGGAACTGCCGGTGTTTTCAACGGTGATGAGCGCGGGGCAGAGAAAACCGATGATGAGCTTCTCTACACCATGCGAGGAGAAATTAGGGTTCCCTCGATTGATCTCACTCTGGGAGGATCTGCAGTATCACATCGCCAGGGAACCAGCAACCCGGAAGATCCCTCGGGATACTCTGTAAGCAGCCGACAGAATGCATTTTCTGCTGATGTTTCCCTGAACTGCAAAATAAGTAACTGGTACGGTTTTTCAGCAGCTGGCGAAGTTAGTACAGGCGACAACTGGAAGCAGGCTGAGGTTATTGCCGGCGACGAGGCTCCTGTTTTTGTCGGCTACTGGGGAAAATTCACCGCTTTTTATCACCCCTGGAGAGTGGGGGGAATAAAAACTGTTTCTGTCACTCTGGGATACGATTATCTGAATTCCGATACTGATAATGACTACGATCATCGCAGGATTTCTGTGATCGGAACCGTTTATCCCTCAGACAACATTCGGTTCCGATTCGGCGGAATAGTCAACAGGGATGAAGGTTTTCCTCTCACCGATAACTACACCGATTACATTGCTGAAGTCGGCATCAGGTTCTGATGGAGCAAATTCCCGAGAACCTCCATTTTTACAGATATGAGTTCAAGTACTTTCTTGAAGGAGAAAGGCTTGCAAGGATTACAAAGGTGTTCGACAATCATCTCTCAAGAGATAAACACTGTGGAGAAACCGGAGACTATCCCATAAGAAGTGTTTATTTCGATTCTCCCGACATGAGGTGGTTTCACGAGAAACGAGACGGCCTGGAGAAGAGATTCAAATACCGTTTGCGAACCTATTGCCACCTTCAATCAGGATTTACTTCTCCCCTTTACCTCGAGCTTAAAGGCAGAGATGGAAGTATAGTTGTCAAACACAGAGTCAGGCTGCCTGCAGAGGAATTCAGTCAGGGCCTGGGCGGGGGAGCCGGATGGCTGCGCGACCTTCTGTACCGGACGTCTCTGGTCAACAGTGTTGCAGAGAGGTTTATAGCCCAGTCTTTCAGGTACCGGCTTTTCCCGAGTGTTATCACCGACTACAACAGAGCCGCCTGGGAAGATCACACCAACCCGGATTTCCGGGCAACAATTGATACAGCTTCCACGGCGTGGCGTACATCATGGAAAGGTCTGCCCCAGGGAATACCTGTACCTCTTCTTCGAGGTGGTGGTATTGTAGAAATAAAGTTCAGATACAGGATACCTTTCTGGTTTCAGAGGCTTGTACGGGAAATGGAACTCACTAGAATTTCCTTCTCAAAGTTTCAGAGAGCTGTTGAGGCTGTTTATCTGAGCGACAATGGAACACGGCTTAACCGCCTGATAGAGAGGAGAATCGCTTGTCTGAGATGACTGCATGGTTTAACACCACCAGTGAAGCCCTGGGTTACAGCCCTGGTGATCTTGTAATTAATCTGTTTTTGGCCCTGGCCTCCGGGCTGATAATAGGAATTGTCTACAGGGCGACCCACCGCGGTCTTACCTACTCTCAGAACTTCGTTGTTACACTGGTTCTGATGTGCATTACTGTAAGTGCAGTTATGATGGTAATAGGCAGTAACCTGGCAAGAGCTTTCGCCCTTGTGGGAGCTCTGACCATCGTCAGGTTCAGAACAGTAATCAAAGATACCCGTGACACTGCCTTCGTTTTCTTTGCCCTCACGGAAGGCATAGCCTCCGGAACAGGCAACTACCTGCTTTCTGCCATTTCAACTGTATTCATCAGTCTGGTTGCCGTGTTTCTTTACAAAACGAACTACGGGGCATACATGAGAAGTGAGTATGTGATCAGATTCCGTTTCGACCGCAATTCCGGAGATGAAGCTGTCTACGCAAAACTTATCAACGAAAAAACCTCAAGATCGGCACTGATACACATCGAGCCGTCGGACAATGGCAGGTATCTTACTCTATCCTATGATATTACACTGAAACACGGTGTTACCGCGTCCAGCCTGGTATCAGCAATGGAAAAAACTGCAGGTCTGGACAGAGTGAGTCTTGTAAGTTCAATGGAAGACAGTGAGTTCTAAAAACTGATTTTCTTCCAGGAGAAAGAATGTCATTTCTGTTGTTATTACTGGTTTTCTGCTCTCTTCCTGTTTTTGAAGTATCTGTTGATCCGGATTTTCTTGAAGAACTCTACAGTGAACCTTTTTCAGATCGGGAGATACCTGCAGTTGTTGAATTTGAAAGCATCTCCGGTAGCTGTACACTGGCTTTCCGCGGGGGATCAAGCCTGTGGTGCGACAAAAAAAGCTGGCACATCAGGATAGATAATTCTCAGCTGTTCCGCTTTGGTAAACACATTCTGCTGAACGCTCAATTCCGCGATGCTTCTTTGATGAGAAACTCCCTGGGACTCTATCTTACAAGAAGACTGGGATATCCAGCTCCGCAAACCGAGTTCTGTACCCTGAGTATAAATGGCGAGAACAGGGGAGTTTATGAGCGTGTAGAGGCTATTGACCGGTTGTTTTATGAAAGAAATGGATTGCTGT